>DAISIS010000841.1:0-1508 GCA_036821925.1 Pirellulaceae bacterium | reverse complement strand
TGTCGAAGTAGAGAGTGACCGTCTGGCCGGCAACGGTGCGAATCAGGCTGGTGTTGATGTCGGCGCTCAGGTTTCCTTGAGTGCCGTCGGCGCTCATCGACACGAGGTAGTCGAAACGGTTGCCGCGGTTGACATTCATCCACTGAGCGACCGGGCCGATGGGGTGTGTGGGATAGCTGTTAGCGGTCCGGATGTCGCCACTCTGCGGGGCAGGCGTCGCGGCCGGACGTGCTCGGCGGCCGTAGTGCTGGTAGCCCGCCTCGCAGTGGCGCAGTTCCCCGAACAGGCCTTGGCGCAGCATGTTGTGGACCAGCATTACCTCGCGGAAATAGCAGCAGTTCTCCAGCATCACGCAGTACTTCTGCGTTTTCTCAACCGTTTCGACCAACTCCCAGCACCCTTCGATCGTCTCGGCGGCCGGGACCTCCGTGGCCGCGTGTTTTCCGTTCGTCATGGCGGCCACCGAGATCGGCACGTGCCACTTCCAGGGACGTGTGGCGTTGACCACCAGGTCCAGCTCTTCGGTTTCGCAGAGGCGTTTGAAATCCGTTTCGCCGAGCGCGTATCCGGTGGGCTGGGGCTGCCCGGCAGCGGTCACCATGTCCTGGGCCTTGGCCACGCGTTCGGGAATGATGTCGCAGACGGCCTTGACGGCGACCCCTTCCTGTTCGAGCAGCAGGCTCAGGAGGAACGTGCCGCGGCTGCCGATGCCCACCATCCCGACGCGGACCTGCTCCAAGGGCCCGGCTGGCATGGCGGAGGCGCCCGCCGCCAGACTCCTGCGCCCCAGGGCCCACGCCGTACCTGCGGCCG
Source organism: Pirellulaceae bacterium (assembly GCA_036821925.1). Taxonomy (GTDB): domain Bacteria; phylum Planctomycetota; class Planctomycetia; order Pirellulales; family Pirellulaceae; genus JAAYDI01. Next base: position 695 of record DAISIS010000841.1, on the reverse strand, counting down.
CCCCCAGCTTCACGAAATCTCTGCGATGGCACTGGCTAGTCATGGTCGTTCTCCTGGACGGACGGTGGTCTCTTGTCTGGAACGTGGTCTCTTGTCTGGAATGTGTCGGAGCAGCCTGCATGACCCTCGGCTCGTCGCCAACTTACGGCCGCAGCCAGCGGCTGTCAACCTTTCAGCCTGCTCAGCCCGATGGCACCTCTACGGCCGATCACGCCAGGACTGCGGCAGTTTCCAGCGGGCCCCTCCCGCACGCACGGCAGGTTTCTGCAGCGGGCATTGACGGCAGCGCCGCATCGGTACAAACTCCATCCAGCTGAACGGGCCCGAAACCTGGCACGCGTCCCTGCGCAGAATCCTTGGAGGCGCGAGGTGAAAGAGGAGGTGGCCTATGTGTGGCATCACGCTGTTGGCGCTCTGCGCCGCGCTGTTGCCTGACGCCGTTGTGCTCCAGCCGGTGGTTAATATGCACGCGGCCCCAACGGCCGATTCCGAGGTGGTGTCGCAGGCGATCTACGGTGCCAATGTGGAAGTGCTGGAGCAGAAGGACGGCTGGGCACGGGTCCGCACCTTCGACAATTACACCGGCTGGACTCCGCTTGCGATCCTCCGGCAGGACCGGTCGTACGCCGTCACCGGGCGCGTCGCCGAAGTCCAGCGCCTGTTCGCTCATCTGTATCGCGAGGCCAGCGTGACGC
>DAISIS010000840.1:0-1510 GCA_036821925.1 Pirellulaceae bacterium | reverse complement strand
CGATCCCCGGCACCGGCGGCGCGCCGAATACGCTCACCGTGGCCTCGCGAATCTGCTTCGCGTATTCCTGCCGCAAGCGGGCCATGATCGCGTCGGCGTGCAGATCGGGGCTCCGCCGCTTGTCGAAGGGCTCCAGGATGACGAACATCGATCCGAAATTCGAACCGTTGGCGGTCAGCAGAAGCGACAGGCCTCCCACCCCGGTCGCGTGCTTGACGCCGGGAACTCCGCGAGTGATCCGGTCGATGCGTTCCATGACCTCCTTGGTGCGCTGCAGCGACGCCGAATCCGGTAACTGGCAATTCACCAGCAGCCACCCCTGGTCCTGCTGCGGAATGAACCCCACCGGATACCACGTAAACAACCAGCCCGTCACCCCAAGCAGCCCCACATACAACAACAAGGCGATCACGCAAACCCGCAACAGCGCCGCCACAACCCAGGTGTAGCCGTTGGTGCCGATCTGAAAGCTGCGGTTGAACAGCCGGAAGAACCACCCCAGGCCCCGGTCCAGCAGCCGGGCGGGCAGGTCGCGGCTGCTGCCTCGCGGCTGAAGCAGGATGGCTGCCAGCGCCGGACTCAACGTCAACGAGTTCAAGGCCGAGATCATTGTCGAGACGGCAATCGTCACCGCAAATTGGCGGAAGAACTGGCCTGTGATCCCGCTGATCAACGCACAAGGCAGGAACACCGCGCAGAGCACGAGCGCCACCGCAATGACCGGGCCCGTGACTTCGTCCATCGCCCGCCGCGCCGCCTCCTTGGGCGGCAGGCCGTGCTCCAGCCAGCGTTCGACGTTCTCCACCACCACGATGGCGTCGTCCACCACGATTCCAATGGCCAGCACGAGCCCGAACAACGAGATATTGTTGAGGCTGAACCCCAGCATCGCCATGGCCCCGAACGTGCCCACGATCGCCACCGGAACGGCAATCAGCGGGATGAGGGTGGCACGCCAGTCCTGCAGGAAAGCCAGCACGACCAGGGCCACGAGCAACACGGCAATCAGAAGAGTCTTCACCACGTCCGCCACCGATTCCCGGATGAACGGCGTCGTGTCGTGGTAGATGCTGTAGTCCAGCCCATCGGGAAAACGCTCCTTGAGCTGGCGCATCTTCGCCTTCACCCGCTCGGCCACGTCGAGCGCGTTCGTGCCCGGAAGCTGATAGACGGCCAAGCCGACCGAGGGGTGCCCGTCGGCCGTGCAACTCTGGTTGTACTGCTGCGATCCCAGTTCCACTCGGGCGACGTCTCGCAGCCGAACCAGGGCAACGGAACTGCCGTGCGGACCGCCCGGATCGGCTTTGACGATGATGTCGCTGAACTCTTCGGGGGTCCTCAGGCGCCCCAGCGTGTCCAGCGGCAACTGGGTGACCTGGCCCGCGGCCGAGGGAGACAGGCCAAGCTGCCCCGGCGCGGCGGCCAGACTCTGGCTCTCGATCGCCGTGGCGACGTCGCTGGCGCTGATCCCTCGCGAGGCCAAGGCTTGAGGGTCCAACCAGACTCGAAT
>DAISIS010000839.1:0-1513 GCA_036821925.1 Pirellulaceae bacterium | reverse complement strand
AGCGCGACGTCGAATACTCGTTCTACGGAGTGGGCACGCTGGCACTGCTCACCTCCATCGTGGCTTGAGTCGGGGCGACAATTCCGCCACATTGGTAAACTGGTGAGGGGAACGTCCCGCATCAACGCTCGATTCACCCGGGAAGGTTTGAGCTGTCGGCATGCCGGATCTGATTGTTGACCATGTTGCCAAGCACTATGCGACGCGTTCCGGGCCGCTGCCGGTGCTGCGCGACGTCTCGGTCGCGCTGTCGGCGGGAGAGAATCTGGCCATCGTGGGACCGAGCGGGTCGGGCAAGAGCACGCTGCTGTACGCCATCGGCACGCTGGATCCACCCACTCAGGGAACCGTCACCCTGGACGGCCAGGATCCCTACCGGCTGAAAGAAGCCGCACTAGCCCGCTTCCGCAACCGGCACATCGGGTTCGTGTTCCAGGATCACCATTTGCTGCCGCAGCTCTCCGTCCTGGAAAACGTCCTGATTCCGACTCTGGCCGAAGGCGCTCCGACGGCCAGGGATCTGCAACGGGCCCGCGAACTGCTGGAGCGTGTCGGGCTGCAGGACCGCCTGGACCATCGTCCGTCGGAGCTCTCGGGGGGCGAACGTGGACGCGCGGCCGTGGCCCGGGCACTGATCACGGGACCGCGACTGGTGCTGGCCGATGAGCCGACGGGGAACCTGGATCACACGAACGCCCTGGCAGTCGCGCGACTGCTGCTGCAGCTCCAGCAGGAAGAACAGACGATGCTGATCGTGGTCACTCACAGCCTGGAGCTGGCCGACCTGCTCCAGCAGCGCCGGCGTCTGGACGACGGGCAGCTGTCGAACGTGTAAGTGGCGGTGGGCAATTGCGTCAGGGGTCCGGCCCGGTGTCGGTACGCAGCGTGGGCGCGGGCAGGCAAGACGCGTGACTGAAGACGAAAGAGTGAACGAACGGTGACCCTCCTGCGGCTGGCATTCCGAGCTTTGGTCTACCACTGGCGCACCAGCGCGGCAGTGGGGTCAGGGGTGGCGGCGGCAACCGCCGTGCTCACCGGTGCCCTGCTGGTCGGGGACAGTGTGCGTGGCAGCCTGCGGCACCTGACGCTCGACCGCCTGGGTCGGATCGACGCGCTGCTGCTGGTCGACCGGTTCTTCCGCGAGCAGCTGGTGACGGACCTGGCCAGTGCCCCCGCGTTTTCGCAGCACTGCGAACGTGCGGTTGGCGTGATGCTGTTCCCGCAGGCGACGATCGAACAACCGGGCGCCGCCGGCGTGACGCGCGCCGCCAACGTGCTGGTGGTCGCCAGTTCCAGCAGCCAGGAGGTGGCGGGAGCGGGATCGTTCTGGAGCTTCGAGGAGGATGCCGCGCTGCGCCCGAGCAGGTGTCCGGACCGCGACGAGATCATTCTGAATCAGACGCTGGCCGATGAGTTGCAGGCGGCAGTGGGCGACCGCGTGACGTTGCGGCTGCCCAGGGCAGCCGACATACCGGCCGACAGCCCGTTGGGTGAGAAGGCCGATCGCATTCGC
>DAISIS010000838.1:0-1516 GCA_036821925.1 Pirellulaceae bacterium | reverse complement strand
GCGCTGGACGTCACGTTCATCACCTCCCCGATCGCCAGCGCGATTCGCTTCAGCAAGCTGGAGTCCATCGACAACTGCATCCTGACCGGTCGCGCGGCCGGGATGATCACGCTCGATGAATCCGTGCGCCGCCTGCTGCTGGCCAACAAGATCGAGCGTCAGACGGCGGAGCATTTTGTGAGCGACGTTTCGCTGCTGGATCGTCGGCGTTGAGGCGAGGAGCACAGGCCATGCGTACGTCCTCCGCGGTGCGTGGACTTCGATCTGGATGGCTGAGCGCCATGGTCGCCGTCGCGGCCGGCACGTGGGCTTCCGGCGCTGAGCAGGCCGATCTGGTTCTCACCGGCGGCCGCGTCGCAGCGGTCGACCCGCAGTATGCCGGCGCTCAGGCTGTGGCCGTGCGCGGCGCGCGGATCCTGGCGGTCGGGTCCTCGGCCGACATCGCGTCGTGCATCGGTCCGCAGACGCGTGTCATCTCCCTGGATGGTCAGCTGGTCATGCCGGGCTTCATCGAAGGGCACGGGCATTTTCTGAGTCTGGGCGAGTCCCGGATGATGCTGAATCTGTCGGCGGCAGCGACGTGGGATGACATCGTCGAACAGGTGGCGGCGGCGGCGCGCCAACAGCCGGCCGGCACCTGGATCGTGGGGCACGGCTGGCATCACAGCAAATGGCGGGAGGTGCCCGAGCCCAACCTGGCCGGGACTCCCACACACACAGCGCTGAGTCGCGTCTCGCCCGACCATCCCGTCCTGCTCACGCACGCGTCCGGACACATGTGCATTGTCAACGCGAAGGCCCTGGCGCTGGCGGGAGTGGGCCGGAATACGCCCTCCCCCGGCGGCGGCGAGATCCTGCACGATGCGGCCGGCGAGCCGACCGGCGTGCTGCGGGAGAACGCCGCGGACCTGGTCCACCGCGTGCACCAACGGGCACTCCGGCAACGATCGCCGCAACAGCAGCGCGAGGCAACACTGACGGCGATCCGCCTGGCGGGCGAGGAGTGCCTGCGTAACGGCATCACGACCTTCTGCGATGCGGGCTCCTCCCTGGCAGTGATCGACACCTATCGCGAACTGGCCGAGGCGGGCCGGCTCCCGGTCCGGCTGTGGGTCATGATCAACGAGGACAACGACACGCTGGCACGGTCGCTCCCCCAGTACCGCATGGTCAACGTGGGCAATCACCACCTGACGGTCCGCGCGATCAAGCGGCTGGTTGACGGCGCGCTGGGCGCCCATACGGCGTGGCTGCTGGAGCCATACGAAGATGTGCCGACCGGCAACGGACTCCTCACAACGCCGCTGGATGAACTGCAACGCACGGCCGAGCTGGCGCTGGCGCATGACTGCCAGCTGTGCGTGCACGCCATTGGCGACCGGGCGAACCGGTCAGTGCTCGACCTGTACGCCAGAACCTGTCGCGAGCACGGCTGCCAGCACAGTCTGCGGTGGCGCATCGAGCATGCTCAGCACCTGGACCCGGTGGACATCCCGCGGTTTGCACAGCTGGGAGT
>DAISIS010000837.1:0-1529 GCA_036821925.1 Pirellulaceae bacterium | reverse complement strand
CTGCACAATGTTCACGCCCAACGCACGCGCATAGCGGATGCCACGCCGCGCGTACAACACGCCCCATTCGGGGTTGAGCAGGTCCGAGTGGGACGATACACCGCTGATCTTGACCCCCGCCTGGGCACACATGTCCAGGATCTCCTGCGGGTCGGTGTCGAGGCTGGTCACATGACAGTAGCCGGCATTGGAGAGCAGGCAGCGCCCGATCAGAAAGCAGGGTTCCACGTATGCGAAGCCCAACTCGCCGGCCTTCCGCACCCCGTAGGCCAGGCTCTTGTCCGCGTGGCGGACGTACTCCAGGTTGATGCCGATCTGCATGGTCGATGACATGTCAATGCTCCTTCGCGCCTGCGGCCTCAGCGCGCAGACCTGTCAGGGGTGTCTGATGGGAACACACCGATCCTCCACGCCCGTACGTGTGGATCCGTTTGTATCCCACACGCTCTCATAACCGGCGCCGAAAGACAAGACCGAGTGGCACGACACCCGGGCCCAGCCGGGTGCCGCCTCCCCGGCCGCACGCAGAACTTGCTGCCCGGCGGGCCCGGGCGGTATGATGCGCCCAGCCGCCGCCCGGCCTGCCGGGCGTTTGCCGCGCAGTGGGGGGCGAACCGGCACGAACACGAGAACGAGCACGAGAAACAAGAAGACAAGAACAAGAAAATGCCGCAGGCTCTGCTTGTCACGTTCGGCAGCTATGGCGACGTCTATCCGTTCATCGGACTGGGCCGTGCGCTGCAGCGCAGCGGTGTCGACGTGACGGTGATCACTAACGGTCATTTTGCGGACGCCGTCACCGGTACGGGGCTGAAATTCAAGGCTGTCGGGACGGTCGAGCAATACGCGGCGATCACGCAGGACCGGGACCTGTGGCATCCGCGCCGCGGTTTCGAGTTGGTCGCGCGGGCGTGGATCGAGCTGATGCCTGAGACCTACGCCGTGATCCGGGACCACTACGTGCCCGGGCAGACGGTGGTGGTGGCCAGCGCGCCGGTGTTTGGCGCGCGGGTGGCGCAGGAGCATCTGGGAGTGCCGCTGGCGACGGTGCACCTGCAGCCTGCCACGATCCGCAGTCTGCATGAGACCCCGCGCTTGCCACTCGTGCCGCCCTCCGACTGGCAGCCCCGCCTGTGCCGTCGCCTCGTCTACTGGCTTGCTGATCAGTTTGTTGATCGGATGGTGGCCGCGCCGTTGAATGCCTTTCGCGCGCAGTTCCAGCTGGCGCCCGTGCGGCGCGTGCTGCGTGACTGGTGGGTATCGCCGCAGCTGGTGGTGGGCCTGTTCCCCGACTGGTTTGCGCCGCCTCAACCGGACTGGCCACCTCAGATTCTGCTGGCCGGATTCCCGCTCTACGACGGCGCCGCGCCGGACGACCTGCCGGCGGAGGTGGCTGGCTTCCTGGCTACCGGTGCGCCGCCGATCGTCTTCACACCGGGCTCGGCGATGCGTCACGGCGCGGCATTTTTCCGCACGGCGGTGGAGGCTTGCCGACGGCTTGGGCGGCGCGGCATCCTGTTGACGCGGTA
>DAISIS010000836.1:0-1544 GCA_036821925.1 Pirellulaceae bacterium | reverse complement strand
CCTGCGCGCATAATGACCTCGGCAATCGCCCACGCGATCGACCGGTCATTCGCGACCCCCAGGATGAGCCCTTTCTTTCCCTTAAACTGACCCATGCATGTCTCCCCACTTCGACAGAACGGACAACACAGTGTGCTGTCTCGGCCCCGGGATGGCAAGGCTCTCTGCCCACTCATTTCGCTGGTACCCCGCCGCTCGATCGATTACCATACGGTGTCTTTGTGATGACACGGAGCCGGCTGGGGTGTCGTCAAACTGAGGAAACCGATGATGGTTCAGGACCCGGAACAACTGCTGGAAGAGCTGCTCGCAGCGGCGGCGCAGTGTGGGGAGCCGCGGGAGTTTCTGGAGCAGGTGTTTGGGGAGCTCTGCGCGCGTCTGGGTGTGGAGGCGGCCGAGTTGGCCGTATTTGAGCGGGGTCAGTGGCGGCGCGAGGCGCAGCGTGGCGAGCAGGCGGTTGCGCCGCACGCGCTGCTGGCCGACGCGCTCGACGCGGAGCGGGTGCTGGTGCGTGACGGGTGGGTGGCCGCTCCGCTTGCGCACGTGGCCGGGGTGGCAGCGGTGCTGGCGGTCCGGACCACGGTCCGGCTGGCGCCCGAGCGGGCCGGGTCGGTCGCGCGTGTCGCCGCGGCGCTGGCGGCCGGGTGGAAGACGGTCCACGAACGGGCGCGGCAGCGCCGTCGGATCCAACGGCTGGAATTCCTGCTGGGAATCACGGCCCATTGGGGCGAGACGCTGGAGATGGACGCGCTGCTGGCCGAGATCGCCGAGGCCTCCACCCGGCTGCTCGGCGCGGAGCGTGCCAGTGTGTTCCTGTGGGATCGCCAGACGAAGACGCTGGTCGGCCGGCCGGCGCTGGGGGTGCAGGACGGAGAGCTGCGCATACCCGAAGATGCCGGCATCGTTGGCAAGGTGATTCGCACCGGGCAGCCGCAGCGGGTCGACCGGGAGTCGGGGCAGCAGGAGATTGACCGGCGGGTCGATCAGCAGCTGGGGTTTGAGACGCGGACCCTGTTGTGTGTCCCGCTGCGCGGCCGCGGGGGCAAGCTGTTCGGCGCGTTCGAACTGATCAACAAGCGATCCGGCAATTTCACCGACGAGGATCAGACGGCGCTGGCGGAGCTGGCCGCTCATGCGGCCGTTGTGCTGGAGAACACGCAGCAGTACGAGCAGCTGTTGAAGACCCGCAACCAGATGGCCGACGACGCGGCGGCCGGCGTGCAGCTGGTCGGCCACTGCCCGGCCATCGAGGCGCTGCGCTCCACCGTGGCCCGCGTCGCCGATACCGATCTGGCGGTGTTGATCCTGGGTGAGAACGGGACGGGGAAGGAGGTGGTCGCGCGGAGCGTACACTACATGAGCCGCCGGCGGCACGAGCCGTTCATTGCGGTCAACTGCGCGGCATTGACTGAGACGTTGCTCGAAAGCGAACTGTTCGGCCACGAGAAGGGAGCGTTTACCGACGCGCACGAACGTCGTATCGGGAAGTTCGAGCTCGCTTCGGGCGGCACGCTGTTCCTCGACGAAATCGGCGACATGAGCCT
>DAISIS010000835.1:0-1565 GCA_036821925.1 Pirellulaceae bacterium | reverse complement strand
TGTTGGACGGCGGCGGCACATCGGCGGAGCGCAAGAGGTTCTCGCGTTTGCTTGGGCGCTTAGCTGCGTCCGGCCAGATCGAAACTCAGGCCGATGCGGGACGGGTCGTGCGAGTCCGGTGGGTGTACCCACCCGGTGAGGCACCCGGCGATGAGTAGACCCATCTGGCAGGATTCCCCCCTGGCATTCTACAGGCTGCCCTGCTGCCCGTACTGCGGGAGCCCCGACCGGATCACAGTCCGCAGCAGGCGAGAGCGAGACGGGTCGTGCTGGCGGCGCACGATCTGCCGCCAGTGTTCACGGCGGTACGTACTGGTGTTGGAGCCGGCGGACGGACTGCCACGATCTGGCAGTGTCGTGGATCCAACCGCGTAGGATGACCCCAGCATAGGAGGCACGATCAATGTGCGAATACTTCAGTGACAACGACAACACCCCCGAAGCCATCGCGGCATACGATGCCGGCCAGTTGATTCCATGGCGGATCGCGGCGGATGGCGTGCAATGGTACCGGCGCATTCAGGCCACACCTACCGGGCACCCCGAGATCCGGGCCGTGCCGGCCGATGACGTGCAGGCTGCTGATGGGCCAATGGAGCTGGACGACTTTGATCGCGCACAGCTCCAGCAGTGGGCTGACGAGCTGCGCCGGGGGGGCGGTGACGAGCCCGAGGAGGCCGACGAGTGAGACTGTCCGCCGGCCTGACATTCGATGATCTGCGGCGCGACATGTTGGCCATCACGGCCCGCGTCGCGCCCGAGGTATCCCAGGTGCCGTACCTCGTGCGGCAACGCGATCTGCCCGGGCTGCCGGAGCCCATCGAGACCGGCGCCTACGCTTCCGCCCAGCCATGCCCCGCGGTCGTCGAGGCGTTAGGGGCTGCCGGTATCTGGCGGGGGCCGGCACCCATCGTCGTGTTCGTTTCCCCGCTGGATGGCCGGCTTGAGGCCTACGGCCGGTTCGTCCATGAGCTGGCACATCTCTTGCCGTTCCGCCCGGTCCTGGAGGCCGGCACGCGCGCCGTCGATCTGGACCAGGCCCGGGTGCAGTACGCCGCTTGGGCGATAGCACCGGATTACCATGTTGCCGATCTACCGCGGTGGGCACCACACCATGGGCGAGACTACCTTCGTGTCGTCTGTCACGTCTGGTTTCGTGCGCTGCGGCTCTGCAGTTTGGACATCCCGACGCGGTTCGTGCTCCACCCTGAGTACGATTTGAGCCCATTGGGTGATTACATCGAGCGGCTGACGCCGGAGCTGCTGGCCACCGATCCCAGCACGCCGTTTGCGGAGATCCTGGCGTTGCCGATGCCGCAGCCGTTCCTTGACCTATTCGAACGAGACAAAGCCGCCTGGTTGCAGGCGCAGGAGAAACCATGAGCACGGGAGTCAAATCACTTTCCGATATGGCGGCGGACGTGGGCGCGCCGCGAGAGCCGGCCAAACCGGACGCGCCCCGCCCAGCCCATCAGCAGATCGCGGACGATGCACACCGACGCGAGAAGGAGCGGCGCGTGAAGCGGGCGGCGGGCCGTGAGCAGATCAAGCAGGGCGAGCAGCTC
>DAISIS010000834.1:0-1578 GCA_036821925.1 Pirellulaceae bacterium | reverse complement strand
CGTATACTACCACAAAGCCCCGAAATCTCCGACACTAATTGATTCGCCGGTCCTATGGCAGCTCGGCCGAAGCCTGGATCCCGCGCGTCCTGGTGCGGCGGCGGGCTGCCCAGGCCCCGCTGGCGTCCACGTTCGTCGGCGTCATCGAACCGTACGAGCAGGCACCGGCGATTGCCAGCGTCCGGCGTCTGGACCTGCAGACCGCCGCGACGGTGGCCTGCCCCGCGTCCGACGTGGCGTTGGAGCTCCAGCTCTCTGACGGGCGGCGCGACGTGCTGATCGCGCGCGACGTGGAAAGGCCACTCGACCCGGCGCAAGGGAGCGGCACTGTCGTGCAGCCGGAAACCGGCATCCGGCTCGCTGGCCAGCTGGCCTGGGTCCGCTTCGATGCGGCCGGCAAGCCACAGCGGGTGACGCTCGGCCTGGGCACATCGCTGGAAGCCGGTCCGCTGCGGATCGAACGGACGTGCGAGACCGGCTGGGTCGAACTGGAACTCGGCCAGGCGTCGGCCACGATCGTCTCGGGCGCACCGGATCAGGTCACAGGGATCTTCGACGGCCAGCAGCGGTTGTTTCCCGGTGATGCGCCGTGACGCGCCGGATTGTTCATTTCATTGTCGGGCCACGCAGGCGGCCAGCGCCAGATCGCCGGTGACGTTGAGCACGGTGCGGCACATGTCGCAGATCCGGTCGATCCCCAATATGATGGCAATCGATTCACCGGGCACACCAATACTCTGGAGCACGAGCACGATCATCGGGATGGATCCGCCGGGCACGCCCGCCGTGCCGACGCCGGCCAGCACCGCCAGCAGCACGACCGTAATCTGTTGGCCCACTGACAGGTCCACCCCGAACACCTGGGCGAGGAAGAGCACAACAACTCCTTCGAACAGCGCGGTGCCGTTCTGATTGCCCGTGGCGCCGACCGTCAGTACGAACCGGGCGATGGCCGGAGGCAGACGGAGCTGCTCTTCGGCCACGCGCAACGACACCGGCAGCGTCGCATTCGAACTGGACGTGCCGAACGCCGTGAGCATCGCGGCTTCAATCTGGCGAAAGAAGGCCCGCGGACTGCGGTGGCCGACCAGCCACAGCAGCAGCGGGTACACGACGCACAACTGGATCGCGAATCCCAGCATCACGGTCAGCAGAAACCAGACCAGCGTGACGAAGACGCCGCCCCCGAGCCGCGCTGTCATGGCGAACACCAGGCATGCCACGCCCAGCGGTGCGAGCTGCATCGCCCAGGCAATCACCTGCATGCACACGGCGTACACGCTGTCGAGCACGCGGACGAGCGCCTGGGCCCGCTCTCCCACGGCGGCCATGGCGGCGCCGATCGCCAGGGCAAAAAACATGACCGCCAGGATGCCGTTGCCTTTCGACGTGCCGTCCAGAGCCCCCACCATTTCCTGCAGCGGATTCTCCGGAATCATGTCGAGCAGCGTGTCCTTGACCGACTTCGCCCGGGCCGACTGGGCCAGTGTCTCGGCCAGACTGTCAGCGTACTGATGCGCCAGCGACGCCCGATTCGACTCCGACCGCCGCTCCCCCGGCCGCATGGTGTTCACCAGG
>DAISIS010000833.1:0-1580 GCA_036821925.1 Pirellulaceae bacterium | reverse complement strand
CGGTGATGCCTCGCACACGATTCCCGGCTGACGCCCAGTCTGGGCCCACATGCGCCCAGATCGATCGGCACCGCACCCCGGCTCCAGCCGACAACCTGTCACACCGGCAGAGACGGTGCAATTCGAATGCCAACTGCGTGCAGGAAGTGGTTCTCTCGACATTCTACTTCCCGTAACTCCCCGCCGGCCAATACTTTCGTGGAAAAGTCGCCCAGCTCCACTCCGCATCCGTAGCGCTCGCGCCGGATGTGTGGGACATCCCCCCCCGTACCAGCCCTGCCAAAGCGGCAGATTCCGCCGGGGGTGGACCGCGGCCGGCCGGGAATCAGTTGCCGGTCGTGGGGGGCCAACCCTATACTATCAACGAATTGCAGGTCGCGGGCCATGCGGAACATGGCCCGGCATTGGCGGGTGTCGGTTGTGGCGAGTCTCCTCGGCGGCTGGGACCCCAGCTCGAGACTTCCCCGGTCCGCGGGGATGGAAAGGAAGACGGTGGCTACTGCGTCCAATCCTCGTTCCTTTCTGGCGCGGCATGAGTTCCTCGTTCGGCGGCTCCATTCGCTCACCGGGCTGGTCCCGATCGGCGCCTTCATGACCATGCACCTGGCGGCCAACGCGAGCGTGCTGGAGAGCCCGGGAACGTTCCAGCGCACGGTGTACCAGATCCACTCGCTTGGCTCGCTGCTGCCGGTCGTCGAGTGGGTGTTCATCTTCCTGCCGATCCTGTTTCACGGCCTGCTGGGGCTGGTGATCATTCGCGGCGGCACGATGAATGCCGGAGCGTATCCTTATGCCAGCAACGTGCGGTACGTACTGCAGCGCGTCACCGGCCTGATCGCGCTGGTGTTCATCGTGTCGCACGTGCTGCACATGCACGGCTGGATCCATGCCGAGGCGTGGCTGGAGCATGTCGTGCGGCCGCTGGGGGGGGCCCAGTTCCGCCCGTACAATGCGGCCTCGACGCTCGGAACCGCGATGCAGGGGACGCTGATCCCGCTGCTCTATGCCGTGGGTCTGCTGGCGTGCGTGTTTCATCTGGCCAACGGGCTGTGGACCATGGGGATCACCTGGGGAATGTGGATCAGTCCGGCGGCGCAGCGGCGTGCCACCTGGGGCTGCGCCGCGGTGGGGGGCGTGCTGGCGCTGCTCGCGCTGGCGGCTCTGTACGGAGCCGTGACCGTGGACACGCACCACGCGGCGGAAGTGGAAAACGCGATGTACGAGGCGCGGGTGGCGGCCCAGGAGCTACTGCCCAACGAGCACAAGCGGGCCCGGCCGTAGGCAGGTCACGGCCGGTCCGCGCGAGGCGCAAAGGTTGTTGGTGATGGCAGGACAACGGGTCATGGTGGTCGGTGGCGGACTGGCTGGTCTGGCTGCCACGATGAAGCTGGCCGAGCTCGGCATCGATGTGGACTTGATGAGTCTGACGCCGGTCAAACGCTCCCACAGCGTCTGCGCGCAAGGGGGGATCAACTCGTGCAATGACCAGACGCGGCAGGCCGGCGACTCCGAATGGCAGCACATGGACGACACCGTCTACGGCGGCGATTTCCTGCAGCACCAACCGCCGGTCAAGGAGA
>DAISIS010000832.1:0-1632 GCA_036821925.1 Pirellulaceae bacterium | reverse complement strand
CGTGCAGAAGTACCCGAACACCGCCCGCGCGCTGGTGATGGCCGTGCTGGACGCTTCGCGTTACCTCGATGACATGAAGAATCGTGCGGCGGTGGCGAAGCTGATCGCCGGCAAGGCGTACGTCAATGCGCCGGAGGACGTGATCCTCGGCCGCTTCGGGGGCGACTACGACAACGGCATCGGCAAGCGCTGGAAGGACCCGAACTACATGAGGTTCTACAACAACGGCACGGTCAACTACCCGTACCTGTCGGACGGCATGTGGTTCCTGACCCAGCACAAGCGCTGGGGCCTGCTGAGCGGCGAACCCGATTACCTGGGCGTGGCGAAGAAGATCAACCGCATCGATATCTACACCGACGCCGCCACGCAACTGAAGGTGCCGCTGCCGGCCAGTCCGCTGCCGGACGGTGCGATCCTGGCCGCTTCCGCCTCCCCTTCCGCCCGGCCCTCCGCCGCGAGGTGATTGATGATCCACAGCGCGTCGCGGGGGGACAGCAGATCGTCCCCGGTCACGTCCAGCAGGGGCGGCGGCAGGGAGCCTGGTGCGGGAGGCACCGGCAGCGTATGCCGCTGGCCAGCGTTGAGTGCATTGATCACCTGCAGCGCATCGACGGCCGTCACCGCTTCGTCCACGTTGACATCCAGCGGGTTGACCGGGTTCTGCCACGGAGATTCCTGCAGATCCATGACGACCACACGCACCGTCGCCAGGTTCGACGCCAGACCGTCCGCATCCTGGAGCTGGTAGACGAACTTGTCCAGACCAGAGAAGCCACTGTCCGGCCGGTACGTGACGCCTCCCGTCTGCGCGTCCACCTGGACCACGCCCCGCCGCGCGGCGGTGACGATCGAGACGGTGGAGCCACTAAGCAGGCCGTCGCGGTCACGATCGTTGGCCAGGATGTTCAGCACGCGGACGGTCCCCAGATCCGCCACGAACGCGTCATTGACCGCCTCCGGCTGGTAGCCCCGATCCACCGGATACAGGAAATCGATGGCCACATTGTCGGCACCTACGGTGAACTCGTCGCACACCAGCAGACCGGGCAGACTGCCCCCGCTGGCACGCCCTCGATAGGTACCCGGTGGCAGCTGGATCTGGTATCCGCCGGCCGCCATCGACGTGGCCTCAAACGTGCCGGCCGCACCTTCAAACACCACCTGCACGTTCCCATACCCGGCACCGGCGATAAACCACGGCGAACTGCCTGACTGCTTGTAGACCGCCCCGACCACGTATGCCCCGCTCGCCACCAGCGGCGTGGCAAGATCCTGCGTCACGAGCAGCGGGCCGGTGCTCCGCAGGTCGCTGTAGCCCACGTCGTCGATCGCTACCCCGATGTGGACGAATTCCTTCCTGAGCAGTCGGATCCGATGATTCGGCGGGTCCTGGATGCCGGCCGGACCCGCCCCCCAGTCAATCACGAATCCACCGTGCGTCTCCAGCACCGAACGCGGGTAGGCATAGATGTTCTCCCCCCAGCGCCGCCACTGGTAGCCTGCGTCGCGCATCCGCTGCCCCGGATCCGGTTCCCCCGGAAACTGATGCTCCTGACCGTCGCGGGCCAGCATCTGGCGATTGTGCTCGTGCGCCGCCGCATACATCGACGATGCGATTGTCTATTCCAA
>DAISIS010000831.1:0-1639 GCA_036821925.1 Pirellulaceae bacterium | reverse complement strand
GACTCAGCTTCCCGGGGGCCGCGCTGCCGCGCAGCATCCCGAAGATCATCTACAAGCTCAATCGGGAAGTGGGGGTGCCAGGAAACCGGCTGGAGTGGCACGGCCACAATGACTTCCACAAGGTGCACATCAACGGCGTCACCGCCTGGCTCTACGGCTGCGACGCCCTGAACACCACCTTGTTCGGCTACGGCGAACGGACCGGCAATCCGCCGCTGGAAGGCGCCGTGATGGAGTATATCGCGATCAAGGGGGACACGTGCGGCGTGCAGACCCAGGTGATCACCGAACTGGCGAGCTACATGCAGTCGATCGGCTTCCCGATCCCCGACAACTACCCGTTCGTCGGCCGCGACTTCAACACGACGCGGGCAGGCATTCACGCCGGCGGGCTGCGGCAGGATGAACGGATCTACAACATCTTCGACACCGCCGCGCTGCTGAACCGTCCCCCGCGCGTCGCCCTGACCGACAAGACCGGTGCCGACGGCGTCGCGCTGTGGGTCAACGAGTTCTTCAATCTGCACGGTAACCAGCGGATCTCGAAGATCAAATGCCACAAGGTCTGCCGGTGGGTGATGGACCAATACGAGGTCCACGGCCGCATGACGACGATCAGCGATCAGGAGCTGGAGGAGAAGGTCCGGGAACTGATGCCGGAGTACTACGCGAAGTACAAGGGGTGAGCTGTCGGCTCGTGGCGGCAAGGATCGAGCGCATGACGTGGAAGACGTTGTTCCGGGCGGTGGCGCTGCTGGCAGCCTTGCCGGTTGTCCCGGGCGCTGCCGCATCACCGGGCCGACCGGAAACGAATCGCGCCGTCGCCGACGGGCGGCGCGAGCCGGAGCCGTACGCCCGCGTGATCGTCAGTGTGGTGACGTTGCCATGGAGCGACGAGGGGCGCAGCCTCGAGACGGTGCTCCGCCGGCTGGACGAGGCCGGCGCGTGCCGGTCCGATATCGTGTGCCTGCCCATGGAATGCGTTCGGACTGAGGGGGAGACGATTCCCGGCCCGCTGAGCGACGCGATTGCCGCCAAAGCGCGCGAGTACGGCATGTACGTCATCGGCAACCTGCGCGAGACAGACGGGAACCAGCGCTACGTCACCTCCTTCCTGTGCGGCCGCGATGGCCAGCTGGTCGGCAAGTACCGCAAGTCGCACAAGATGCCGGACGAAGCCATTGACCTGGGAGACGATCTGCCGGTGTTTGAAACCGATTTCGGCCCCATCGCCATGCGCTGCGGATCGGACCGCCACTTCGCCGACATCGACCAGGTGTATGCCGCGAAAGGTGCGCGGATGATCTTCTGGAGCCAGGAGTTCGAGCCGAGCGAGGACGAGTACACGCAGGATTTCGTCAGCCACGGGCGGGCGCAGGATTACCAGGTGTTCGTGGCCTGCGCCCGCTACTCGTTCGCGGCGCCGGGCTGGATCACGAACTTCTGGCCCACGTATCGCGGGTGCCCCATCGGCCGGTCCTACATCGTGAACCGCGAAGGGATGCGGATTGCCAGCACGACCCGCAAGGGGACGGTCGCCACGGCAGTCATCCCCCGCGAAGAGCTGGCCGCTGCCGGACGCAGCCCCTTTCGCAGCCCGGCCTTCCAAGTGCTGACCGAACCGGTCCAACTGCCAGCC
>DAISIS010000830.1:0-1657 GCA_036821925.1 Pirellulaceae bacterium | reverse complement strand
ATCACCGTGGATCAGGTGCGGCAACTCGGCGGCTATGTGCTGGTCCACCCGTTCGACATCGAAGAAGGACGCCTGGCGGTGGTCGCCGATAATCAGGGCGCGATGTTCGATCTGGTGCAGATGAAGGACGCACCGACGAGTTAACGCGGTCCCAGGCAACTCTGCGACACGGCCGGCCAGGACGCGCGGCGGTGCGCCGTGCCGTGCCGTCCCGCCGCCGCCCTGCCGGCCCTGTCACACGTCGGGCTGACCTAGAATGGAATGGGGGCACTGCGCAGCGGGGGGCACTGCGCAGCGGGGGGCACTGCGCAGCGGGGGGCACTGCGCAGCGGGTGGTGGGAGTTGATGACCATGCGGAATCTCGTGATCAGTCTGATTGTATGTGTTCTCGGGCAGCCCCTGGTTCAAGCGGGCGAGCGGCTCTCTCCCGAGCGGTTGTGGGGTCTGGCCCGACTCGGCAGTGCCTGTGTGCATCCGGACGGGGCCACGGTCGCCTACGCGGTGCGGCGGTACAGCCTGCCAGACAACCAGGGGACGTCGGAGATTCACCTGCTGGATCTGGCGACACAGCAGAGTCGGGTGCTGATCGGGAATCTCCAGGCAGCCGATTCGCTGGCGTTCGGCCGGTCGGGAGAGGAGCTGCGCCTGTTCTACGTCGGGCTGCCGCGAGGGGACGAGTTCCAGGATGCGGAGCCGCAGGTCTGGTCGGTGGATCTGGCGGGACAGGGGCCGCGGCAAGTCACATCGGTGGCTGCCGGAGTGGGGCACCTGAAGGTGTCGCCCGCCGGGACCCATATCGCCTTCACGTCGGCCGTGACGATGGATCCCACGGTGACGCAGCAGTATCCGGACCTGCCTCACGCTGACGCCCGGATCATTGACGCACTGCTCTACCGCCACTGGGATTCCTGGCACGACTATGCCTACAGTCACGTGCATGTCGCAGCGCTCCAGGACGACGGCCGGGCGGGGGAACCGATCGATGTGATGGCGGGGCTGCACGCCGACTGCCCGCTGCCGCCGTTTGGCGGCGACGAACAGTTCAACTGGTCCCCGGATGGGAAGGAGGTCGCGTTCACCGCGAAGGTTGTCAACAATCCGGCAGAGTCGACGGACAGTGACATTTATGTGGCACGCATCGATGGCAGCCGGCCGACGGTCTGCGTCACACTCGGCATGGACGGGTTCGATACGGACCCGGTCTTCTCGCCCGACGGGGCGTTCCTGGCGTTTCACTCGATGCAGCGCCCGGGCTTCGAGGCAGACAAGAACCGCCTCCTGCTGCTGGATCGCGCCAGCCGCACGATGCGCGATCTGACGGCCGGCATCGACCAGACCAGCCACGGCGCCACCTGGATGCCCGACTCGCAGAGTCTCGTGTTTGCCTCCGAGTGCCACGGCTGCGAGCAGCTGTTCCGTGTGACCCTGGCCGACGGGGGCGTCACGCAGATCAGCCGCGGCTGGTTCGACTGGTCCCTCCGGGGCGTGCTGCCCGACGGGCACACGCTGCTGGTCGACTCGCAGTCGATGCTGCGCCCGCAGGAACTGGCACTGCTGAACCTGCAGGACACCACGTCGCAAGTCCTCACGCATCTGAACGATTCGTCGCTTGCGGAACTGGAACGAAGGCTGCACACCCGCAGCCAGGACAGCGACG
>DAISIS010000829.1:0-1671 GCA_036821925.1 Pirellulaceae bacterium | reverse complement strand
GGAGAAGGCCAAGTACCTCAACCCGCCGGAAACGCGGGTGTTCACCAAGAGCAATCACCTGTACGGTCTGGGTATTGTCCGGGCCACCACCGCGCACGACCCGCACATCATCGCGGTGGAAGGTTATACCGACGTGATCATGGCCCACCAGCAGGGGCTCAACAACGTCGTCGCGGCGCTCGGCACCGCCCTGGGCGAGCGGCATGTGCGCCTGCTGCGCCGGTTTGCCGACCGCATCACGCTGGTTCTCGACGGCGATGAGGCGGGGAAACGGCGGACGAACGAGGTGCTGGAACTGTTCGTGGCCGCGCAAGTAGACCTGCGGATCCTCACCCTGCCGGCGGACCTCGATCCGTGCGACTACCTGCGACAGCACGGCCGGGAAGCGTTTGAAACGCTGCTGGCCGGTGCCGTCGATGCGCTGGAACACAAGGTCCGGACCGTGACCGACGGCCTGGATGTGCTGCGGGATGTCGATCGAGCCCATCGGGCACTGGAAGACATCCTGCGGACCATGGCCAACGCGCCGCGGCTCGCCGGCGTGACCGACGAATCGCTGCGGCTGCGCGAACAGCAGCTGCTGGTGCGGCTGGCGCGGCAGTTTCACGTCGACGAAACGCTGTTGCGCGCCCGGCTGCGGGAACTGCGCACCCCCGCCCGGCGCACCACCAGCAGGCCCACCGCCGCCACCGCCCAGCCCCTGCAACTGCTGCCCGTCGAACAGGAGCTGTTCGAGATCCTGCTGTCACACCCGAATCTCGTGGAACCGGCACTCGAGTCCGTCGATCCGCGGCGTCTGGCGTCGCCACCGGCGCGGGAGATGTGGGAACTCTATGTGCGGGCCCGCCAGGAACAGGTGGCCTGCGAGCCGGAAAACATGCTGACGATGGCCGAAGACGCGGAACTCAAATCCCTGCTGGTGCACCTGCACGAACTGGCCTGCCGCAAGGCCCCACTGGCATCCCTCGATGCCGAGCACCGCCTGCACGGAATCGTCCGCGACTACGAGTTTCAGAAAGCCCGGTCCGCCCAGCGCGAGGCGTTGGCGAACTTGGAGAAACGCGAATACGATGAGAAGGAGGAATTAGCCGTCCTGCAACAATTCATCGAACAGGAACGCAACCGCCAGGGTATTTCCGCGCCCACGGACGGGTAGCCTGCCCGGGCGGCAGACTCTGCCCCGAAGACCCACAAGGGGGGGGCGAGGCAGAGTCACCATCTGGTGTCTTGAAGCGCAAGAAAGCGCAGGAGGATGACACGTGGATCATCTCGAAAAGGAATTGCAAGATCTGATCGCCAAGGGAATGGCACAAGGCTATCTCACGTACGACGAAGTCAACGACTATCTGCCGGATGAGGACGTCAACCCCGACAAGCTGGACAACCTGCTCATTGCCTTGGAAGAGCGGGGCATTGAGTTGGTGGACAAGCCTCCCAAGGAGGAATTCGAGGAAGTCGTACCAGGTCCGTCGGCCGACGAGCTGCAGCAGGAGATCGACGCGCAGGAGGGGCGCATCCTGACGGCCGAGGAGCTGCCCAAGCTCAGTGACGACCCGATCCGCATGTATCTCTCCCAGATGGCCGAGATACCGCTGCTGACGCGCGAGGAAGAGATCTCGCTGGCCAAGAAGATCGAGGTGACGCGGAAGCGGTTCCGCCGCACTGTGCTCA
>DAISIS010000828.1:0-1674 GCA_036821925.1 Pirellulaceae bacterium | reverse complement strand
GTTCAGTGGTCAGTGGTCAGTGGTCAGTTTTCAGTGGTGGGAATTGGCGGGCCGCATGGGGAGGTGGCCGGGACTATTCGGCCTGGGGAGCCCATGACTGGGTGACCCCCGTGTCGTCGAGCTTCACTTCGCGCAGCGAGGGCAATTGTCGCAGGACATCCAGCGCGGCGTTCGTGACCCCCTGGTTGCCACTCAGATCCAGACGTGCCAGCTCGGGGCAGAGGCCTGGCAGCGGCGTGAGCGATTCATCGGTGAAGAATGCATGGGTGACCGTCAGCGTCCGGAGCGGCAGCGGCTGGTCGGCGTCGTCCAGCAGGAACTGCAGGAACGAGCCGGTGAGCATGATCTCGCGCAGGGCCAGCGTTTCCAGCGCCGGGAAGCGGCGCAGCGCCGTGAGCGACTCGTCGGTCACTCCGAAGCAGCGCGCGAACGAAAGCGTCCGGAGGCGGCCGGCCAGTTCCGGCGAACCGGACAGCTGCTGCAGGCAGGCGGGGGTGATCTGAGCATCGTCCACAGAGAGCGACGTCAACGTCGGATGCTGGGCCAGGATCGCCAGCACCTGGTCGGTGACGGCCGGTCCGCCCACTTTCAGTTCCGCCAGTCCAGGCAGCGACACCAGCTGCGCGAAATCAGCCGTCGTCAATTGCCCGCAGCTGCGCACGTCGAGCGACCGCATCTGCTCCACGCCGCGCAGGCTCTCCACCGCGGCACCCGTGATGCCACTCATCTCGATCAGCGCGACGACTTCCAGTTGCGGGCAGGCGGGCAAGGCCGCGAGCCCGGCATTCGTCACGCGGCTCAGGCGACGCAGGGTCAGTCGCCGCAGGACGGGCATGCAGCGCAGGACGCTGGTCAATCCAGCGTCGTCGATCGGCGCTGCCTGCAGCAGCAGATCCTCGAGATCGACCAGCCCTGCCAGCCCCTCGAGCGTCTCCGGCGCGACGTCGCTGATCGTCAGATGCAGCCGCCGCAGATGCGGGAACTGCAGCACGTCGCGCACCAGGGCATCGTCCGCCAGCACCCGATCGCTGGCCAGATCGACCCCCAGCACATACCCGTCCGCGTCCCGCTCGATGCTGCCGCCCGCGGATACGACGCGGTCGCAGACTTCCCGCTGACCCTCGGTCAGCCGGTCGGGCGGGACGGCCGGTGCCGGCACATCGTCGACCGCCGCTCCCCGCGTCGGTGCAGGGTCGACTTTCGCATCCGCCACTTCCCGTTCGCGACAGCCGGGACCAGTCAGGGCAGCGATCCACACCAGCAGCATCAGGAACCGCGAGAGGAAGGTCTTCACAGCCGGTCGGCCTCCAGTCAGCGCGCAGCAAGGAATTCCCTACAGCGCCCGCCCACGATCGCGCCGACCCGAGCCACCATACGCAGGTCGTGGCGTCTGATCGCATCACGATGCACACCACGATTGTGGCAAATCCAGCGAACGAAGTACACCCACAAGCTGCACCTTTTTTGCAGGCCTACTGTCTGCTACTATGCGGAGTGTGAGCCATCAGACGGCCGCGACGTTCAAGAAAGGTCAGAACATGCCCCGCGGAAAGACATACGCAGATGCATTGGCAGCCATCGGCGACACCCCCATGATCCGGATCAACCGGCTCGTCCCGCCGGAGCACGCCACGGTGTTCGCCAAGTGCGAGTTCTTTCAGCCGCTCAACAGCG
>DAISIS010000827.1:0-1675 GCA_036821925.1 Pirellulaceae bacterium | reverse complement strand
ATCGATGCTGGACAAGGACATCGAGTTTGTAGGGATTAACGATCTGGTGCCGGCGGATAACTTGGCGTACCTGCTGAAGTACGATTCCACGCACGGTCGGGCGAAGGCCGACATCTCGTCGACGGCGGATGCGATCGTGATCAACGGCCGCAAGATCCCCTGCGTATCGGTCAAGGACCCGGCGGAGCTGCCGTGGGCCAAGCTGGGGGCCCAGTACGTGGTCGAGTCGACGGGGTTGTTTACGACGCTCGAAGGTGCGAAGAAGCACCTGGCGGCGGGCGCCAAGCGGGTCGTCATCAGCGCTCCGGCCAAGGACAAGGAGATCCCGACGTTTGTGATGGCGGTCAACGAGTCGAAGTACAATCCGGCGACCGACACGATCGTGTCGAACGCCAGCTGCACGACCAACTGTCTGGCTCCGATCGTCAAGGTGTTGCTGGACAACTTCGGGATCGACGAAGGCCTGATGACCACGATCCACGCCATGACGGCGACGCAGCCGACGGTGGACGGTCCGAGCAAGAAGGATTTCCGAGGCGGCCGCGGAGCGAGCCAGAATGCGATCCCGGCGTCGACCGGCGCGGCGAAGGCGGTCAGTCTCTGCCTGCCGGAAGTGAAGGGCAAGCTGACCGGCATGGCATTCCGCATTCCCACCGTGGACGTATCGGCGGTGGACCTGACCGTGCGGACGACCAAGGAGACGTCGATGGCGGCGATCAATGCCGCGATGAAGAAGGCGTCGGAGACGACGATGAAGGACATCCTGGGCTACACCGAGGACCAGGTGGTCAGCAGCGATTTCATCGGCTGCCCGCTGTCGAGCATTTACGACGCGACGGCCGGCATCGAGCTCAACAGCCGCTTCTTCAAGCTCATCAGCTGGTACGACAACGAGATGGGTTACTCGCACCGGGTGGTGGACCTGATGAAGTACATGGCCAAGAAAGAGGGACTGCTGTAAGGCAGCTGCGCTCTTGCCCGGAAAGAATCACCATGCGGGCCGGCGTCCAGACGCCGGCCCGCTGGCGTTGCCGGACCGGTTTGCCGCCGATTTTGCGGCAGCCCAGACGCTTTCTGCTATGATGTGAAAGAGGCGTCGGACGGCCGAGCGGCACCTGTTCTGGTGCCCGGCACAGGCGCCGCGTGTCGAGCCGGAGCGACGTCCAGTCTGACAAACGGAGCAGCGTCTGATGCCTGTTGAGGACCTTGCCACCAGAGCCCCGGCGCGGGGGAGCACGTTGACTCGACAGCTGTCAGCTCTGGGCGGGACCCTGTGTCCCGTGCCGTTGCTGCTGTATCTGGTGCTCTTCGCCTGGCACCTGCAGGTGGCCGTGGATCCGCGCTGCGTGTTCGTGGCGCAGAACGACCTGTTTCTCTGGAACGTCCGCTTCCTGCAGGATTTCCTCATCGTGCCGGGAGGCCCCGCGCAGTGGCTGGGGAAACTCATTCTCCAGGCGTCCTACACGGGGTGGCCGGCGACGGTGGCCCTGACCGGCATCGCCTGGCTCGTCTGCAGCGCGACCCTGTGCTACTTGCGTCGTCTGTCGCAGGCTGGAGCGGTCCTGGCCTGGACGCTGCCGGCCGTCACACTGCTGGGCGCGCATAGCCACTACGACTACCCCTTTTCGACGAGTGTGGGGGTGGCTCTGGCCATGGTGGCCGCGTGCGGATATGT
>DAISIS010000826.1:0-1676 GCA_036821925.1 Pirellulaceae bacterium | reverse complement strand
GCAGACGTGTCTCCACTCCGACCGGATACGCGGCATCCGGCGGCAGCTGGCCGAGCGTGGCGCGGAACTCCGCAGCCTGCTCGCGCGCACGCCGACGCACCTCCGGCAGCGGCGGAAACGCGTAGACCGTGCGGCCCCCCCGATACACGGGTACCAACAGGTCCTCGGCACGCGCGCCGCGCGGCACACACAGCGTCCGGCCGTCGCGGCGCCACGCCGTGGCCGGGTCCCCCACCCCGCTCAGCTCGTCGTAGATCACGTCCCCGACCCAACCATCCCCCAGCCGATAGCGCCGGACCTGCTGAATGCCCGGCGACGACATCTTCGCGGCCTGCTCCGACAATTTCAGTTTATAGTCCCAGTGCCCCTGCGCGTCGCGCAGCGCCGCCAGCTTGTAAATGCCTCCCAGCGCCGGCTGATCGTAGGCCGTGGCCAGCCGCGTGCCGACCCCCCACACGTCGACGCGCGCACCCGACGCACGCAGCGCCGCAATCTGGTACTCGTCCAGATCGCTGCTGGCCACCACCACCGCGTCGGAGAGCCCGGCCTCGTCCAGCATCTGCCGCGCCAGTTGACTGAGCGACAGCAGGTCGCCCGAGTCCAGCCGGATCCCCACCAGCCGCTGCCCACGTGCCCGCAGCTGGCCAGCCACCTCCACCGCATGCTGCAGTCCGCCTCGCGTGTCGTAGGTGTCCACCAGGAGAATACAGTTGTTCGGCAACGCAGCCGCATAGGCCTCGAACGCCGCCTGCTCCTCCGCAAAACACATCACCCAGCTGTGCGCATGCGTACCGCGCACCGGGATGCCGTACAGCTGGCCAGCCAGCACATTCGAGGTCCCGACGCACCCGCCAACATAGGCCGCCCGACTGGCCGCCAGAGCGCCGTTGACGCCTTGCGCCCGCCGCAATCCGAACTCAATGACACTCCCCTCCCCAGCCGCCTGGCAGATCCGTTGGGCCTTCGTCGCCACCAGCGTCTGGAAATTGATCACGCACAGCAACAGCGATTCCAGGATCTGCGCCTGCAGCAGCGGCCCGCGCACCCGCACCAGCGGCTCGTGCGGGAACACCACCGTCCCCTCCTCCACCGCATCGATGTCTACAGCCAACCGCAGTCCGCCCAGATACTGCAGAAAAGCCGCGTCGAACAGCGGCCGGCCATCGGCGCCCAGCAGCGTTGCCAGGTAGTCACACCCGTCCTGATCGAATTGGAACCCCGCCAGCAACTCGCTGGCCGGAGCCAATCCGCAGGCGATTGCATACGGGTGCCCGAACGGATTCTCCCGGTAGCTCAGCTGAAACACGGCCTCGCGGTCCGCCATCCCCAGCCGCCAGTACCCACAGGCCATCGTCAGTTCGTACAGGTCCGTCAGCAGTGCCCAGCTCGGCCCCGCTGCAGTTCGCTCGGCCACCTTTTCGGCCCTCCTCGGTTAGTGTGTATAAAACACTAAGTTGCGGTTGTCAAGCGGGCGTCCCGGGCCGCATTGGGGGCGGCCTCCGGGCGCGCGGCGCGGCGGGCCGCGCTGCGCGGCCAACCCCCCAGACTGCGCACCCCACTCAGTTTCCTGCAGGCGGGGCAGAGAAAAAAGGGACCCGCCCCACAAACGTCTGCACGTCCCGGCGGGCAGGAGCCGATCCATTAGAGGGTGCCACACCCGCACTCTGTCCGGCCGC
>DAISIS010000825.1:0-1688 GCA_036821925.1 Pirellulaceae bacterium | reverse complement strand
GGGGTTTGCCGCGGATGACCCGGACGATCTCGTCTGCCGAATAGCCTTGTTCCACCATGCGCCGTTTGAGCACCGTTTCCGCATTGGCGCGGACCGTCGCAGCGATGGCGTTGGCGACGATGGCGACCATCGCGACGAGGCACACGAGGATGACGGGAACCATCACCCAGGGCACTGCCCAAGAGTGAACCATGGGAGCGACTTGATGGGGCATACGAGCGTCTCCGGACAGCACACTGATCGCGGCAGGCAGATCGCCAACAGGCTGCATTCGCTCGCGGGCGGCCGATCTTGACTGCCACGTCAGCGATTCTGCCGACCTGGGTGGAGTTCGGGCCAGGAGTATCGAGGTCGCGGCGGCGGGCGTCAGGCTGGGTGACGTGCCAGCGCCACGCGGGCCACGTGTTTGCCGAGGTTCTGCGCCGTCTTCACGCCGAACTCGTCCTTGCTGATGTCATCCTTGCCGTCGTTCCACAGCGTGCCTCCGAAGTGGCTCGTCGGCCGACCGTCGCCGATGACCAGCATTTCGTGGCACATGAGCGAAGCCTGCACGGAGCGGATGACCAGTTCCTGTCCGCCGTTGCGTGCGGCTCCCACGGCGATCACACCGGCCACTTTTCCCGAGAGGGCGAAGTCGTTGTTGCGGAACACGCCACAGCGTTCGATCAGTGCCTTGCAGAGCGCCGACATGTTGGCGTAGTACACGGGCGTGCCCACGACGATGGCGGCGAGCTGCGGATCCGACAACTTGGCTTCGATCTGCGGAAAATCATCCTGCTGGCCCGCCGGGACCGGCAGTTTCGCGGCCGGTTGCGTGGGGATGCTGAGTCCGGCCAGTTCGATCAGTTCGATCTCGATGCGTTCGGGTGCCACGGACTGGGCGGCGTCCAGGCACAGCTGCACCGCCTGAGCGGTCGTCTTGCCGGCCCGCAGGCTGCAGGCGATCCCGAGGATCTTGAGCCCCGCAGCGGCCGGCGTGGCTGCCGCGGCCGGTGCGGCCAGTGTGGACGCGGCCGCCAGCGAGGCCGTTCCGGCTCCCAGGGTGCTCACAAAACGGCGGCGTGATAGGTCGGTAGCCATCTCGTTCTCCTTCTGTCCAAGTGCAATGTCGACCAACACTCTCAATGCGTTCCCAGTCGACTGGGGCAGCCGGGCAGTGCTGTCGGACGAAGCGGCACGTCCGGCTTCGCCGCCGACCGCCGGCGTGGCAACCATGATAGCACCCCAACACCGGCTGGTGAGAACGCCGCGGGAGCTTTTTCTACTGCGCGGGGCTCGGGCGTGCTCGGGAGTGCTCAGGCCGGTCCACCTGGCATTGTCAGTGCGTCGCACGCGCGGTTATCCTGCCCGGTTCGGCAGGCGGCCATGCGTCGTCTGCCTGGTGTTCGGTCGTCCGGGTCGCGGTCGCGCTGCCTGAGTGGCTGCAAGCACAAGGGGCTGAAAGCATCTGTTCGCGACGGGATCGGAGTAGATGAGCTGGATCACGGTTCTCGGAATCTCGCTGGGGTTGGCGATGGACGCGTTCGCGGTGGCCATCGCGTCCGGATTGAAGCTCGGCCACACCACGCCCCGCCACGTGTTCCGGCTGTCGTTCCATTTCGGCCTGTTTCAGTTCCTAATGCCGCTCATCGGTTGGCACATCGGCGCGCAGGTGGCGTCGTTCATCGACGCGTTCGACCATTGGGTCG
>DAISIS010000824.1:0-1688 GCA_036821925.1 Pirellulaceae bacterium | reverse complement strand
CCGGCTGCGCGTTGACCGCCAGACCGGTGACACCGGCGAGCATGGCCAGGCCGACGATCGCCCACCACGATCCGGCCCACCGCGCGCCGGCCGTGCGCCGTGGGGTTCTGTGCGATCTGGACCACGCCGGTGCCGGCTCCTCCCCGTGCGGCATGGCCCCGCCGCCCGCCTGCACCAACAGGCCACCGGTCCGCCGGGGACGAGGTGACGGGCGGCCTGGCACGGCGACACGCGGCGCAAGGTCGTGCAACGGCCAATCGGGTACGAGTCGGGCTGCCACAGCTGACTACTCCTTCTCCTGATGGTCTTGATAAGGAGCTGGCAAGGCGCGGACGGCCGAAAACGTCTGGGGGTCAACCCAGTGCACAGAGCGGACCGGGACATTCGATCGCGCGTCGCCGTGCTGTGCTGCCGCCGCTGCCTCGGATTGCTGGGACGCACGATATGCCAATTCCGTCTGTCCCATGCGCTGATGCACGACGCTCAGGTTGTGCCAGGCGGCTGCCGCGGGTTGCACCGAGACGCTGTGCAGCAGGACGCGGCGGGCCTCTTCCAGCTGACCGCAGCTGGCCAGGAGCACTCCCAGCTCGTTGGCCGCCCGGCTGTTGTGCGGATCCACCGTCAGGGCCGCCTGCTGCAACGCCACGGCCTTGGCCACACACAGGGTCTCGGTCTGCAGCGGTGTGCGATCCAGCAGGGCGTATATGTGAGCCAGTGCGCTGAGCGCCTGTGATGCCGGCGGGAGATTTCCGCAAGCCAGCGCGAACTGGTCCCGCGCGTACTCCAGGTAACGCTGTTGCGCAGCTACCGGCGTCATCCGATCGAGGTCCTGGTCCTGGAGTACCGGTGTCCGGTGTCCACTCGCCACCTGCGCCAGATCCAGATCCAACCCCCGGCCTGCACCCTGAGGTGCCAGTTCGCTGACTTCCCGGAACGCCCGCATCGCGCGGCCCAACGCGTCCGTGTGCTCGCGCGTACCCTGGTTCGCGTCCAGCGTCTGGGTCACCGCGCGGAGCGACTTGAGCATTTCTGCGCGCGCGGCGAAATACGCGCCCCGCGTCGCCAGCTCGGCTGCCCGGCAGGTCGTCGCGTGGATGTGGCTCTCCAGAGCCGCCAGGGCGGCCGGGTCCAGCACCGGGGCCGACCGGTGCCCCGACTCGTCCGCCGCCGGCACGCCCGCCAGCGGCAGGGTCGGCGGTTCGGCCGGCAGCGCCGTCGGAGGCATCTCCCACGGCGCTGCGTCGTCTACCGGCAGCGGCGGAACCGCAGCCCCCCACGGCCCGTCGGCCGACGCGTCGGGCGCGGACCACACCGGATCCTCAGCCAGGGGATCC
Organism: Pirellulaceae bacterium; assembly: GCA_036821925.1. GTDB lineage: Bacteria > Planctomycetota > Planctomycetia > Pirellulales > Pirellulaceae > JAAYDI01. The sequence goes on along the minus strand of DAISIS010000824.1, from coordinate 354 downwards.
GGTGGAATCGAACCGGCGCGCATCGGAACCGATTCCACGGACGGAGCATCCGATGCGGGACTCTCCAGCGGCGGCAGGTCGCGCACGTCGCTCTCTGAGATCACGGGCTCTGCCAGGAGACCGTCGGAGGGCGCGTCGGTCGGTATCTGGGGAAGCCGCCGCACGTGCGCTGCATCGGCCGCTGCGCCCTCGTCCGGCCGGGCTTCGGTTGTGAGCGTCGGCAGACGACGCACCCCGGCGTCCCCGGCCGGTTCCCCGTCCTGCGGCGCTGTGTCCGTGGCCTCCTCCTGGTCAGTAGGCGGAAGGAGGTACATGCGGTTCGCGTCGTCCTCGTCCTGGTCTCCCTGACAACTA
>DAISIS010000823.1:0-1691 GCA_036821925.1 Pirellulaceae bacterium | reverse complement strand
CCCGACATCGCCGACGAGTACGCGCTGTCTGCGGTAGGACCGCTGACGCGCGTGCAGAGCCGTCCGGGCATGATCGACGTGACGGCGGAGCACGCTACCGATCTCTACCTGACCGATGCAGTACACCTGCTGGGATATAACGTCGAGAACCTGCAGCAGCACTGGCAGTCCGTAGTCCGCGTCACGTTGTTCTGGGAAGTAACGGCTCCTATCCCCGCGAGCTACAAGGTCTCTGCGCGGCTGTACAACGCGGAGGGCCATTTGGTCGGGCAAACCGATGCGTTCCCGGTGCACGACACCTATCCGACGACTGCCTGGACTCCCGGGGAAGTCGTACGCGACGTCTACGATATTCGAATCGTCCCGGGTGCCCCGCCCGGACCGTGCAAGCTGCTGTTGGTGCTGTATCGGCCCGAGAACGGTCAGGAAGTCGCGCGCGCCGAAGTAGGCAGCCTGTTGGTCGAAGGTGCCTCCGGACAGCCGCCGCTGAGCGAGCTCGACGTTGACCACGTGCGACCGACGTCCATTCTCGACGGTGTCGAGCTTCTCGGTTACAGCTTGCCGCAGGAACACGTGATCTTCGAACAAGGCGATCGCGTGCCCATCAATCTGCTGTGGCGTCTGAGTGGGGGTGCGGTACGCACTGGCGTGCTGCGGATGTGGTTGGATGGGGCAGAGGCGTGGCAGGTCATTCCCAGCCCGACGCTGACCGCCGAGGAGCTGCAGAAGTCAGTCGGCCCGGTGCTGCTTCGCCAGTGGACTGAATTCCCGCTGACCGCGAAGGTCCCCGACGGGACCTACTCGCTCTACGTTGCTGGGTATGCGACGGAAGCGGAGTCCCAACAAGTCCCCGCGAACAGTCTGCTGCTGGGTCACGTCACGGTCAAGGGACGCGAACGCGTGTTCGACGTGCCGGAGATGGCGACCCAAGTCGGCGCGGTGCTGGACCGGCGCGTTACGCTGCTGGGTTTCGATCTCGACAGCCGGCCGTATCACGCAGGCGATACGTTTGCACTGACGCTGTTCTGGCGGGCGCGGACCGAGCTGGACACGTCCTATACCGTCTTTGTCCACCTGGTAGGTGAGGACGGCCAGATCTGGGCGCAGCAGGACAACATCCCGCACAACGGAGAGTGGCCGACCACTGGCTGGATGCAGGGCGAGGTCGTTTCGGATGCGCACCAACTGACCGTGTCTCCCGACATCCCGCCCGGCTCGTACCGGTTGATCACAGGTATGTACCAGGCGGAGACCGGCCAGCGCCTTACCGCCGCGGCCGGGAACGACACCCAGTTGGGCGATTTCATCCCGCTTACCGAGATCACGATCGAATAGCGCTGCACGGCGTTACGTGGGTCTTAGCCGGCGTCATCCACGCGTACCGTTCCCAGCAGTGGTTCCGTCTCGGAACCCTCATGGTCGCCGGTGGACACGGGCAGGGCATCGTTTCGGCGCAGATCGAACACCGTGAGCCGCAGTGCGTAGGTTCCCGCCGGCGTCCCCAGCGGCACCTGCAGCCGCGCCGGCTCGCGAACCACTTCCCCGGCGAGCCACGCACTGGTTGGATAGGTCGAGCCTCCCAACGCTTCGCTCGTTCTGGCCCAGATCTGAGCGCTGCCGTCCACCAGCTCCAGCACGACTCCGTAGTCACCCGCCAGACGCTGCCGCGCCTGCCAGTATAGGTCGAACTC
>DAISIS010000822.1:0-1693 GCA_036821925.1 Pirellulaceae bacterium | reverse complement strand
GTCTGCGCCACCAGTGCAAGGGGCATCGCCCAGAAGATGCTGATCCCGCCGCTGCTGCCGGTCAGCTCTTTCCAGAAGTTGATGGTCACGACCACCGTCATTCCGGTGGCCGCGCCCAGGATCGTCGCCCACCCCTTCGCCCAGGGCACGAACATCGCCATGAAGAACAGGCCGAAGAGGGGAACCGTGATCAGGTTGACGACCTTATAGGTCACCTCAAACAGATTGCCCTGCACGGAACCCACATAGGCACTCAGCAGCACCACAACGGCTCCCACAACGACCGAAACGTATTTGGCCAGCCGCACGTGATCCAGTTCGTTCTCCTTGCTGCGGCGGAAGCGGTCGATGAAGTCGACGGTGATCACCGAACAGGAGGAATTGACGCCCGACGACAGGCTCGACATGGCGGCGGCCAGCAAGCCGGCCACGACCAATCCGCTCAAGCCGGCCGGCAGGGCCAACGCGATGAATTGCGTGAACAACTGGTCGGCGTTGCCCAGGATCGTCTGGCCGTCGGGAACCAGATGCGGGTTGAGGCGGAAGTAGGCCAGCAACGAGAGGCCCACCAGGGTCAGAAGAAGATTGACCAGCACATTGGCGCTCAACGTGGTGATCAGCACCGTCCGGGCAGCTTTCACGTCGCGCGTGGCCAGGTAGCGTTGGATCGCCATCTGGTCGGAGCCCGAGGTGCACGACCACCAGGTGAACGTTGCCAACACGATGGCGAAGAACGTGATCCGTTCGTTGGGATCGTAGAGTTTGGGTTCGGGCCAATGGGCCGGCCACTCCGTGGGCCACCAATTCCCCACGCCGCCCAGAAAGACGGTGACCAGCACGATCGTCACAACGGCGCCGCCCAGAAGGATCAAGGTCTGGATGACGTCGGTGACGACAACGGCTCGCAGCCCGCCCATCGACGTGTAGGTGACGGTGATCACTCCGAGGACAGCGCACAGCCAGGGCGTGGCCGATGAATCGAGCCCGAGCAGCGGCACCAGGACTTTGTCGGTCGTGGCGTAGATGATAACCGCCATCCAAAGCAGCCGCAGGGAGAGGAAGAAGATCGAACCGAGCATCCGCACGCCCAGCCCGAGCCGCATCTCCAGAATCTGATAGGCGCTGGTGACCTGGAGCCGCATAAAGAAGGGGATCATCAGCCAGCCCACGACCAGGGCTACGAACGGATAGGCCACGACCATGGCCAGAACCATCGGTCCATAGCGAATCAGCTCCCCCGGGAAGGCCAGGTAGGTGATCGTGCTCAGGAGCGTGGCGAACAGGGAAAGACCCACATTCAACGGGTTCATGTTGCGGCCGCCGAGCAGATAATCGTCGGTCGTCGCCGTGCGCCGCGAGTAGTACCAGCCGATTGCCAGCATTCCGGCCGCGTAGAGCCCGATCACGCTCCAATCCAAGGCGGTCATGAAATGACTCGCTCGCCGGCCAACCCGCAAGATCACATAGGCGGCTGCCGAGCGAACGTCGGCCTCGGAAGCACCCAGACATCGGGTCAGCAACTCCAAATCGTCTGCGGTCGCCAATCGAGCCAGCGTCTGACAGGCCTGGTAACGCCGGCTCGTCTCGCCCGACGCGGCGTATCGGCGCAGTTCTTTTGTCCACGTGTCGCGACTGTCCGCCGGTCCGTGCACGGCCATGGCGCATGCCAGGTGGACTCGCCACTCGGAATCTT
>DAISIS010000821.1:0-1695 GCA_036821925.1 Pirellulaceae bacterium | reverse complement strand
GACCAGTTGTAGTAGACCTTCTTATACGGGCAGGCCGCCACGCACATGCGCCAGGCGCGGCACTTGTTCTCGTTGACCAGCACCACCCCGTCCTCCGCGCGCTTGTAAATGGCACCCGACGGGCAAGCCGCTACACAGGCCGGGTTGAGGCAGTGGTTGCAGATACGCGGAAGGTAGTTGAAAACCAGTCGCTCGATCGCAAACAACTGCTGCTTCTGCGCGTCGCTCAACGCGTTCAGATTCGGGTCGTGCGCCGCGTAGATCGGAGATCCGCCGAGATCGTCGTCCCAGTTCGGTCCGGCATGTATGTCGATCGGCTTCCCAGTGATCTTCGAGATCGGCCGGGCCACCGGCTGGTCGGGGCCCTCCGGAGCCTGGAACAGATCCTCGTATTTGTAGGTCCAGGGCTCGTAATAGTCGTCCAGGCTCGGCATGTGCGGGTTGTGGAACGTGTTGAAGATCACGCGGGCCTTGTCGGTCGACCGCAGCCGCAGCGTGCCGTTGGCCTGCCAGCCTCCCTGGTACTTTTCCTGGTCCTCCCAGGCGGTGGGATAGCCGGTTCCCGGCTTGGTCTCCACGTTGTTCCACCACATGTACTCGGTGCCCTGGCGGTCGGTCCACACGTTCTTGCAGGCGATGCTGCAGGTGTGGCAGCCGATGCACTTGTCGAGGTGAAAGACCATGGAGAGCTGCGCGCGTACGTCCATCGTGGCGTTCCTTTACCAGACCAGTTCCGGGAGCTTGCGAACCAGGATGTGCGTGTCCCGGTTGCAGCCGACGGGACCCCAGTAGTTGAAATGGAAGGTGAACTGACCGTACCCGCCGGCCATCAGGTTGGGTTTGAGCCGGGTGCGTGTGAGGCTGTTGTGGCCGCCGGCCCGGCGATAGTTGCGCAGCGGCGACTTGGGCACCGAGTACGTCCGTTCCGGCGAGTGGTACTGGATGCAGATGCCGCGTGGGATCCGCGCGCTGACCGCCGCCCGTGTCACGACCACGCCGTTGTCGTTGTGGACTTCGACCCAGTCGTTGTCCTGGATGTCGATTGCGGCAGCGTCCCGGTCGTTCAGCCACAGCGGTTCGCAGCCGCGTGACAGGACCGTCATCCGCTCGTTGTCACCATAGGTGCTGTGGATGTGCCATTTGCCGTGCGGGGTCAGGTAGTTCAGCATCAGCGTGGGGCCGACTTCACGGCTGAACTTCAGATCCGCGTACTGCGTGGCCAGCGGCTTGGGCTTGTAGGTGGGCAGGTGTTCCCCGAACTGGAGATACAGCGGATGGTCCAGGTAGAAGTGCTGGCGGCCGGTCAGGGTGCGCCACGGCACCAGGCATTCGACGTTGTAGGTGAAGGGCGAATACGCCCGGCCGTCGGTCACCAGCCCCGACCACATGGGGCTGTTGATGAACCGCTGCGGCCGGCTCTGCAGCTCCTTGTACGAAACGCGCTGGCCGCGATACGGATCCGACAGATGGGTCAGCGGCAGGCCGACCTTCTTCTCCATGTTCTGGTAGGAGCGGTGGGCGAGCTTCCCGTTGGTGACGGAGGCGAAACGCAGGATGGTGTCGCACACCTGTTCGTCTTCGGCCAGCGACAGCAGACGCTCCCCCTGAACCAGCACAGTGGGGCGTTCGCAGAGTGCCGCATCGTACTCGTCGTCAATGGCGTATTTCGTGCCGTGCGCACCCAGGCCTTCCGCG
>DAISIS010000820.1:0-1698 GCA_036821925.1 Pirellulaceae bacterium | reverse complement strand
GCTCCAGCGGATTGACCGGGTCGGCATCGCTGACCACCACCCGCGGGTGCGCCACGTCGCCGGCCGCAGAAAAATCAGCGATCACCCGCTCGTCGCCGCTGGTGCCGGGATTGTCCGCGTTGGTGCCCTGAAGCCGCAGCGTGTCCGTGTCGCTCGGATCGCCGTCGTCATCCAGCACGATGAGGTCCAGGTTAGTGCTGTAGCTGATCGCCACAATGGGCGTGCCAAAGGCGCCGTTCGTGACGCGCACCTCACCGCGCTCGGCACCCGACGGCCGGACTACGATGTCTTCCGACACGCCGACATGCAGGGCCGTGTGGTAGATCAGCAGATCGGCCGCTGCGCCGTCGTCCTGGACCGGATTACCTTCGTCGAACCGCACGTCGATGCCCCACCCTGTCGGCGTGTTGTCGGCATAGGGGGTGAGTTCCAGCGTGTCGATGTCGTCCGGGCCGACGCTGGGTGTGCCCGGCGCCGGGTTCTGGTCGTCCCCGAAGACGTTCAGGAACACGACGTTCCGGAGCCCGATCGGCGCGCTGCCGTTGACCGTCAGGAAGAACTCGTTGTCGCCATCGGTGTCGATCTCAAACCGCGGATCGACCACGGCCCCCGTCGGATTGAAGGCCGGATTGCCCGCCAGCGCACCGAGTGCGGGCAGCGTCGAATCGACATCCGCACCTACCACCACGAAGTGATCGTTCTGATCGACCGCCGGATCGTTGTTGTCGCCGATCAGATTCACGGTCTGACTGGTCAGACCGGGCGTGAGCACGACGTTCTCGATCGAACTCCAGGTGAGTTCCTTGGACAGCAGGCCCGAGGCTGGATTGGACGTCGTGATCGTCACCGCGGGGGGAACCGTCTTGTTGCTGTAGATATTGATCTCCCCCGCAGTAATGAGCGACAGCCGATCCCCTTGCGGCGCAAAGGCGGGATCCGGATCGCCACCGTTGATCCTGATGGCGATGTCGTACGACTGCAGGGCCACGATGTCGTCCGCGACGCCCGAGAACGACGGCAGCGCCTCGGAGCCGGTGTTGACGATCAGGCCGGGCACCAGGTCGTCGGCCGTCTGCAGGAAGCTGGCCGTGTTGAGGTTCACGGCGACCAGCGGTCCGGCCACGGCGTTCTGGATGGCGACCAGCGCGTCGGTCACGGTGATGTCGTCGTAGGCGTTGCCGGTGCCCCAGCCGGGAATAATGACGCCGACCCCCAGCAGGCCAAACGGCGCAATGGTCGTCGCCGGGTCGACGAGATCCACCTCGCTCGGGGCGTAGACGTACAACTGATCGCCGTTGGCGGCGCCGTTGCCGTCGACGTTCAGGCCGGTCTGGGCCAGGCCTTCGATCAGGATGTCGGGACCGGCCCCGCCCCCGGCCAGGCCCGGGTACGCGGCGGCAAACGCGTCCGCATCGGCCGGACCATCCCACGGGTTCCCATTGAGGAACGCGAGCGCCGCACTGGCCGACAGGGGCGCGACCGTCAGGTCGTCGTCACCCGCCGTGCCGAAGAGCGTCACGACGTCATCGTGGGCCGCGTCACCGGTCCACAGCACCTGCTCGGTCGTCGTGATCTGCAACGGCGTGCCGCCGTCGATGTCCAGCACCAGATCGCCGCTGCTGGCGGACTGATACGTCCAGGCCATCGTGCGGGCCCCGCCGCCGTCCAGCACACTCACCGTGTCGCGACTGCTCGAAT
>DAISIS010000819.1:0-1699 GCA_036821925.1 Pirellulaceae bacterium | reverse complement strand
CAAGGCACAACCGTCCAGCTGCCCACGTTCATCTACACGACGGTGTCGACCACCGTCAACGTGCCCGACGGCGGCACGGTGCTCCTGGGCGGCATCAAGCGGATGAGCGAAGGGCGCAGCGAACGCGGCGTGCCGATGCTCAGCAAGATGCCTTACATCAACCGTCTGTTCAAGAACGTCGGTGTGGGGCGTGAAACGCAGAGCCTGATGATGATGGTCACACCACGCATCATCGTGCAGGAAGAAGAGGAACTCGCGCAGACCGGTTACGACAGCTCCCCGTGACCGTTCGGGCGAGTCCTGTAACAGCGACACCGCCGACCTGCCAGCCGCAGGTCGGCGGTTTTTTTCTGGCATGAGCCGTCAGACGGCCATGTGGGGCTCCACCTCTTTGGCCAGCCGCTTCCGGGCGACATGCAGCCGGCGTTTGATCGTGCCCACCGGGGCCTTGAACTCGTCGCTCATTTCTTTGAGCGAATGCCCCTCCACGTAGAACGCCTTGAGCGTCTGCCGGTCGAGCGTCGGCAGCCTGGCCAGGCCCTCCCGGACACTCTGGTGACGCTCGCCGGCCAGCACCTGGCTCAGCGGCGTGCGGTCCTCGGCCGGCACCGCCTCCAACACGCCCCAATCGGCCGGCTGCGCCACCTTCTGCCGCACCGCACGGTTGATCGCCATCCGGTTGGTGATCGCCGCGATCCAGGCGCCAAAGGCCTCCGGCGCGCGCAGCTGGTCCAGCTTCTGCAGCGCCTGCACGAACACGTCCTGGCACAGCTCCTGCGCCTCGCAGAAGTGGCCCAGCCGGCGCAGCGCGATCGCAAACACCTGCCGCTCAAATCGTTCGAACAATTGGCCAAACGCGGCCCGGTCGCCCTCCTGAGCGGCGACGACCAGTTGCGCAACACCGCGCGCCTCCTGAGCCAATTCCAATACACTGACAGTAGCCATGTTTCCCTCTCGAACCCTGAACTTGCCTGCCCTGGACCATCGCGGCACCTGCTTCCAGACAGAAACAGAACGCCGTCCCAACCCGGTCGCTGCACAGTGTGCACAAGCCAAGCAGTGGATCGCCATGCGTGAAAGGCACGTCCGGGCAGGGCGTCAGTTCTCTGACGGTTGCCCGAGCGTGGGATACGCGTGGCGACTGCCACAGCGCCCCATGAGACACTGTTGGTCGACCGCCGCAGGATGCGACAACCGCAGCATCGCGCGCCCGCCTGGCAACGCGCGCCATGGCGCCGCTTCCCACAGACGATCGCCGACCAGTGAGGGGGCGATCGCGCAGTGGCGCTGGCGGATGGCGCACGTATACAACGGCTCAAAGGTCCGCGTGCACACGCGAGCTCGGCTGCTACCGGAAGCCACGTTTACCACGGATGCTGTGTCGCTGTAACGCATCGAACCATCCTCCCCTGCGCACACTACGCAGTTCGAGAGACATACGAAGAGACGAACTCTTATCCAAGCATACTAGCCGTCGCCGATCGAGGCAAGCGTGTGACGCCCACCCGTCGACCGATCGGCCGGCAATTGACACTAAGACGCGGCAGCCGGCCAAAGGTTCGCGCAAAAAACCGGCTTCGCCTCCCGGCACCCCTCGGGGCGGCGGCGGGAACCGGACCGGTCCGCCTCACGAGTGCGGCCGGTCCGCCCGCCCCGCGGGTCCGAAGACGCGGTCCACGTTGCCGCGCAGCACCTGCCG
>DAISIS010000818.1:0-1709 GCA_036821925.1 Pirellulaceae bacterium | reverse complement strand
CGCTTGGAGTCCATGCCCCCAATAGACCCGCACATCCGATAGATTACGGTTCTTGGCGCGAAAGTTCCAGTAGCCGTGTCCGCAAAGTCTCACCTGGAAACAGACAGAACGCATACTCGCGCGAATTCAAGATCGTCTGCTTGCGCCACAGCGCTCGCAGTTCGTTGCGTTCGGCCAGCAGCTGCGTGTAGCGCTGCTGCAACAGCGCGAACAGCTGGCGATTGATCCGCTCCACCTCCGCATGCCGCGCACGACGCTCGTGCGGCAGCGTCTGCTGCGCGATCCAGCGCCGCTTGGCGGCCACCAGCGGCCGCGCGGCCGCATCACCATCCACGTACAGCTCCGGATGATACCGCAGCTCGCGGAGCATCTGGTCCACCCGCGCCACGTCCGCCAGCGCGATCGACCGCCGCGGCACAGGCAACTTGAGCGTCGCGGTCGCCACGACGTACTCCAACGGCTCCACGCCGAAGAACTGCCGGACGATCGCATCGGTCAACTGATCGTACTTGGCGCCGCCAATCCCGTGAATGAACACGTCACTCAACACCAGGCGCGCATACAGCGTCGTGATCAGTGCTCGCGGGCGCAGACGAATTCCCTGGGCCCGCCACCCCCCCATGCGCTCCGCCGACCGCGCGACATCCTCGTCCGTGCCGACCGGCAGGGCGATCCGCAGCCCCCGGCGGTCGGTTATGACCACGGCCGACTCCTCGCGCCGCACGAACACCGGCCGGCGCGTGGGATCGGTCCGCGTCCAGAGCCAGAAGGGGACTTCCAGCCAGCCGTCCTGCCGCAGCAGGTCCGGGACCGGATGCGTGTGGCTGCGCACCCGGTTGACCTGCCGGTAGGCGGCCAGCGCGCTGTTGTGGATCTCCTGGAACCGCGCCGCATCGCGCAGCAGACACAGGGCGAACTGGCAGAACGTCCATTCCTCGCACACGCGGCTCAAAGGGAGCTCCAACGTGGACAATCCCCATCGGCCTTCCAGCGTGTGCCGCGCAGCGGCCAGCGCCCGGCCCAGGTTCCCGTGGGCGGCCGCGGCGGTGGTGGCCAGCGGCCAGAAGTCGCCGATCAGCGGGTGGCGGATCAGCGGGCGCACCGCCGCCGCCACGCGCGCTCCAAACGACTCAAACACCGCATGATCCAGCACCCGCCGCTCCTCGTACGGGATCGGAGCGGCCTGCGCATCCATGTCCACCGAGATCGCGACGGGATCGGCGGCCGTCCCCGTCGGCACGCGCAGCGCGACGCTCTTGACCGCATCATTGTCGATCAGCAGATTGACAGCCTGTGCGGCGGTACGCTGCGCCAGTGACGACAACACGAAATTCTTGAACCACACACCAGGATGCACCAGCTCCGGCTGGTGACCGGCCAGGATCAGCGGAGTGTCCGACGCGTCCCGACTGTCCGGCAGGTCGCGATACTCGGCCGTGTACCGCCGCGCTTCGGCCAGCACGCGGCGCCGCGCCGTGGCCCGCAGTGTGCTGAGCCGACACCCGGCCAGATCCAGCTCCGCCTGCTGACGCAGGGCCAGATTCTGCTCCAGAAACGCCGCTTCGTCCGCCAGGGGCGGATCGAACAGCACCTCCCCATCCTCGCGCGGAGCGCGCAATCGCTTGTACGCAATCCAACTGGCAGTCTCACTCATGCACCGCTCCCGCCACCGCACCGCCCCGCCGCCGCCGACACGTCCAGACCCGCAG
>DAISIS010000817.1:0-1713 GCA_036821925.1 Pirellulaceae bacterium | reverse complement strand
TTCTGACGTTTGACGTTTGACGCATGACGCATAATTCCAACGTTTTATGAATTACGCTCTGTGCTATACTACACGTAGACACACCACATGGGGGCGAGCCATGGATTTGCGTGCTTTTTTGTCTGAATTGGAGGCTGCCGGAGAGCTGCAGCGGGTCACGGAGCCGGTGTCACCGCAGTTCGAGGTGGCACGGCGGGTGGCAGCGAACGACGGGCAGCCGCTGCTTTTCGAGACGCTGCCGGGCTATCCCGGATGGCGGGTTGCCTCCGGCTACGTTGCCCGGCGCGAGCATTTTGCGCGGGCCATGGGCTGCCAGGTCGGCGAGATCGTGCAGCGCATGAAGGCGGCGCTGGAGCATCCGGTCGAGCCGCCGCGGGTTACTGAGGCTCCCTGCCAGGAGGTGGTGGAGCCGGAGGTTGATCTCACGCGCCTGCCGGTCCCCCGCTACCAGCGGCTGGACGGCGGGCCCTACGTCACGGCGGGCGTGGCCATCGTCAGCGATCCAGACTACGGGCGCAACCTCAGCTTCCATCGACTGATGGTGCGGGATGCGCAGCACTTCGTGGCGCGCCTTGTGGAAGGGCGGGGGACCGATACGGCCTGGCGGAAGGTGCTGGCCGATGAGAGCTGCGCAGGGCTGCCGGTGGCGATCTGCATCGGCCTGCCGCCCCACGTGCTCCTGGCTGCGGCGATGGCGCCGCCCAAAGGGGTGGATGAGAGTGGGATTGCGCAGGCGCTGGCTCCTACACCGCTGGTGCGGGCCACGACGGTGCCGTTGGAGGTCTTCGCCGACGCCGAGCTGGTCATCGAGGGCCTGTTGACCCGCGAGTTGGATACGGAAGGTCCGTTCCCCGATCTGACGGGGACGATGGACACGGTGCGCCGGCAGCCGGTGCTCCGCGTGCTGGCGGTCACCCACCGCCGTGATCCGATCTTCCACGCGCTGCTCCCGGCCGGACTGGAGCACAAAAACCTGATGGGGATGCCGCGCGAGCCGACCATCTTCGCGGAGGTGAGCAAGGTCACACAGTGCACGGGCGTCTACATCACGCCGGGCGGCTGCTCCTGGCTTCACGCGGTGGTGCAGATCGTGCCGCGGGGGCCGGACGACGCGAAGCGGGCGATCGAAGCCGCGTTCAAGGGGCACGGATCGCTCAAGCACGTGGTGGTGGTGGATACCGACGTCGATATTTACGATCCGCTGGATGTGGAATGGGCCATCGCGACGCGCTGCCAGGCCGGGCGCGATTTGATGATCTTCCCCGATCAGCCCAGCTCCAGCCTGGACCCGTCGGCCCGCCAGGTGCCGGGGCAGAAGACCCGCAGCGACAAGATCGGCGTGGATGCGACGATCCCCTGGGGTGAGCCGCGGGACGGCTATGTGCGTGTGGCGTATGGGTAGTCATTCGTCATGCGTCAAACGTCAACGTAATCTGACGTTTGACGCATGACGTTTGAAACTCGTGCATTCCTTTTTCATTACTAACGAGATATTCATAAGTTAACCCGGAGGTGCGCTTTGAATACGTTGAATCGTGTGGTCATGGTGGTTCTCCTTGTGATGTTGGCGGCAGCGGTTTCGGCCTTTTGCATTATCCCCCACGCGGTCTTGCGTGAGGTAGGAGTCTGGGCGACGGCGGCGAGCAAACACCTGTTGGGCATGCAGGGCTGGGTTCGCCTGGTGGCCGGCATCGGTCTGGCCGTTCTCTTCGA
>DAISIS010000816.1:0-1725 GCA_036821925.1 Pirellulaceae bacterium | reverse complement strand
ATCGGCTCGGGCTGCGGACGGCTGGTGATGTGCTGTTCTGCTTTCCGCGCAGGTACGAGGCCCTGACGCGCGTGTGCCGGATCAGCGAGATTGACGGCAGCGGTCCGGTGTCGGTGTGCGGGGTGGTCGACGAGGTGGAGTTGCGGGCGCTGGGGCCGGGGCGGTCGCTGCTGGGGGCGTTGATTCGCGACGAGTCGGGGGCGCTGCGGGCGGTCTGGTTCAATCAGTCGTTCATGCAGCAGCGGCTGGTCCATGGTCAGCGTGTGATGCTTTCCGGCGTGCCGAAACGGCGGGGGCTGGGTTGGGAGCTGGCGCATCCGCGTCTGGTGCCGGTGGCGGACGACGCGCAGCCGCCGGCCGGTCCGATGCTGGCTGTCTATCCGCTGACGGAAGGGTTGGTGCAGGGTCGGTTGCGCAAGATCGTCCATCGCGTGGTGGAAGCGCTGGCGGACGAGGTGGTGGAGGTGTTTCCGGCGCCGTTTCTGATGTTGCACCAGCTGTGGCCGATCGGCCGGGCGCTGCGCGCGGTGCACATGCCCCAGGACAGCGCCGACGTGCAGGAGTCGCGGCGGCGATTCGTGTATCAGGAGCTGCTGGTGCTGCAGCTGGCGCTGGCGCTGCGGCGGTGGCAGCTGCAGCGGACGGAACGTGCGCCGGCCTTGCCGGCCACGGCCAAGATCGATGCACGGATCCGGCGGCTGTTTCCCTTCGACCTGACGGCCGATCAGGAGCAGGCCATTCGCGAGATTGCGACCGACATGGGGCGGTGCATCCCGATGAACCGCCTGCTGCAGGGCGAGGTGGGGAGTGGCAAGACGGTGGTGGCGGAGTACGCCATGCTGCTGGCGGTGGCACACGCACACCAGGCGGTGTTGATGGCGCCTACCGAGGTGTTGGCGCAGCAGCACTTCCGCACCCTCGGCGAAGACCTGGCGCAGAGCCGTGTGCGGATCGAGCTGCTCACGGGGGCGCTGACCGGCGCACTGCGCCAGCAGCTGCTGGGCCGGGTGCAGGCCGGCGAGGTCGATCTGCTGATCGGCACGCAAGCGCTGCTGCACGAACCGATCGCATTTCCGCAACTGGGGCTGGTCGTGATCGACGAACAGCACAAGTTCGGCGTGCGGCAGCGCGCGGCGCTCAAGAGCGCGGGGAGCGATCCGCACTACCTGGTCATGACCGCCACCCCGATCCCGCGCACCGTCGCCATGTCGTTGTTTGGCGACCTGGACGTGTCGACGCTGCGCCAGTCTCCGCCGGGGCGCCAACCGGTCCATACCTACCTGGCGGTCGATGCGCAGCGCGACCGATGGTGGAGTTTCGTGCGCCGCAAACTGCAGGAGGGGCGGCAGGGGTACGTGATCACGCCGCGGGTGGAAGAGGGCGAATCGGCGGGCGTGGCCAGCGTCGAGGAGGTATACGAGCGACTGGCGAACGGGCCGCTGGAAGCGTTTCGCGTCGATCTGATCCACGGCCGCCTGTCGTCTGCGGAGAAGGAGGCCGCCATGGCTGCGTTCCGGCGCGGCGCGACGCAGGTGCTGGTCGCCACCTCGGTGATCGAAGTGGGGATTGACGTGCCGAACGCGACCCTGCTGACCATCGAGAGTGGCGAGCGGTTCGGGCTGGCTCAGCTGCACCAGCTGCGCGGCCGCGTGCGGCGCGGCCAGTTTCCCGGCTACGTGACGGTGTTCGCGCAGCCGGGCAGTCCGGCGGCGCAGGAGCGGCTGG
>DAISIS010000815.1:0-1726 GCA_036821925.1 Pirellulaceae bacterium | reverse complement strand
TTCGTGCTTGGGTATTTCGTCATTCGTCATTCCCCCCGTGCTTGGGTATTTCGTCCTCCGTCATTCCCCCCGTGCCGCATCCTGGCCCACCATCTGCCGGGTCAGATCTGATAGTCGGCTAACGTCTCGGCTTCGTTGCCGGCGCGGATCCGGAGTCGCGGTTTCTCGATGGTGACCGTGGCATACGGCTCCACACTGCTGGTCACCCACACACTCGACCCGATCACCGAGTCGTGGCCGATCACCGTGGAACCGCCCAGGATCGTAGCGCTGGCGTAGATCACGACGTTGTCTTCGATCGTCGGGTGCCGCTTCTTCCCCCGGATCAGGTTCCCTTCCGCGTCGGTGGGGAAGCTCAATGCCCCGAGCGTGACCCCCTGGTACAGCTTGACATGTTCACCGATCTCCGTCGTCTCGCCAATCACGACGCCGGTGCCGTGATCGATGAAGAAATGGTTGCCGATGCGCGCCCCCGGATGGATGTCGATGCCGGTCTCCTTGTGCGCCCACTCGGTCATCATGCGGGGGATGAGCGGCACGCCCAGTTCCCACAGCACGTGTGCCAGCCGATAGACGGTCACGGCATCCAGACCGGGGTAGCAGAAGATCACTTCATCGAGACTCTGGCAGGCGGGATCCCCGTCGTATGCCGCGCGCACGTCGGTGGCGAGCACGTGCCGCAGATCGGGAATGCGTTCCAGAAACTCAATCGCGATCGCCTGCCCTTTCGCCTCGTAGTCATCCAGCCCCGGCAGGCACGCTGCACCGCGCCGGACGCGCGCCTCGTGCTGCAGCGCACGACCGATCTGCACCGTCAGCCTGTCGTGCAGCCCGTCGATCAGGTCCCCGGCATGGTACACGACGTTGCCGCTGTGGAGCCCCACCCGGCGCCGGTAGCCGGGATAAATCACTTCCTTCAGGTCATCCAGGATCTCGACCACGGCTTCATATTGCGGCAGCGGACAGTGCCCGATGTGGTTGATAGACCCCACTTCAAAATAGGTGGCGACAATGCGATTGGTGAGGTTCGGCAGCTGCTCTTTCAGCCGGAAATCGGACGCCATGACAGGTGTTCCCTGATATAACTCGGTAGCACCACGTGCGCATACCGCTGCGTGTGTGGAAGACAGAAAAGGAACGGCGCTGGGTGTGGAAGGGAAGAGTGTGTCCGGTCAAGCCGGACAGCGGCAGCAGCACCGGGTGAGACAGAACGTGTGCGAGTCAAACATAGATCCGAACCCGCATCAGGTAACACGGCATAATCCACTGCCCAGATCGTATACCGCGGCCGCGGAACGATCAAGCCACTGTACGTCTGATCGGCCCGCGCCGACCGCCCGGTTGAGGATCTTTGCCGAATTCGCTGCGAAAGCAGGGCCGCAGCGTCGAGGTGCCCAGCCCGCCGGCCGATGTACTGACCGGCCGGACACCCGCACGGCAGGCGGAAGGCAGAAGCCGGAAGAAGAGCTGCGTGAGGAGAGAACGAAGAAAGGCCCGGGTGTGCCCACGCCCGCCGCTGCCGTGCGACTTGCGGCCGCACTGCGACGGGCGGGCTGAGCACATCTACATTGCTGTTGCGTTCGGCCGAGCGCTATCTGCGCCGCTTCGCCCATGGCGACTGCGATTCGAGTTGTGCGGACAGCCACAAGCCTGACCACCTATCAGCGTACTCGCCGCTAATCTGCTGAAATACGTCATCGACCGACGCGATATGGTCATGGTCCGC
>DAISIS010000814.1:0-1731 GCA_036821925.1 Pirellulaceae bacterium | reverse complement strand
ATGTCCCCGTTGCCGGCCCGGCCAGCGGCAGGTGGTGAGTCTGACGGCCGGTGCTGTGCGGGTGCTGCAGCAGTTTGCGGCGGGCAGTCTGGAGTCGTGGCAGGAGGTCGCGGTGGACGCGAAGATACGTGGCGAGTTGCGGGGATTGATGAACCAATACCTCTGCAATCTGCTGGATCACCGCCCGCGGATGCATCAGTACTTGGGCCTGTTGGGGCATATCCCGGAATAGCTACACACGTGTGGACAAGGATGTCCGAAATGCAATGGGGCCGACGACGACTCGTTTGGTGGCTGGGGCCGGTCGCCTGTCTGCTGGCCAGTGGCTGCACGTCACTGCCCGGCCGCAGTCCGGCCGATCCGGCCTCGTCCCTTACCGCCTCGCCGGCGGCCGCCGGGACGTCGGATGTCGCGCTGGTGTCGCACGCCGAGCCGGTGGCCGCGGCGGATCTGGAGGCGGAATCGGACGAGCGGCAACCGGACCCGCTGAAGTTGTCTGACTTCGCCCCGTCCAACCTGGGCACCACGGTGCGGCGGTTTACGGGCCGCGGCCCAGATCGCACCGTCGCGCGCGAGCTGTACGGGAAAGGGGAAGAGCTGTACCGGGAGGCGGTGGCGCTGCGGGCGAGCGACCCGGACGCAGATGTGATCCGGTTGTTCCTGGATGCCAGCGACCAGTTTGCTGAAGCGGCACTCCGGTGGCCCGACTCGGCGCTGGAAGAAGACGCGCTGTTTCGGGCCGGCGAGAGCCAGTTCTTCGCCGACCACTACGTGAAAGCCAACCACTACTTCGAACTGCTGCTCAAGAAGTACCCCAACACACGCTACCTGGATCTCGTTGGCGCACGCCGGTTCCTGATCGCCCAGTACTGGTTGAAGCTCCACGCGGAGCCCGGCTTCAAGGGGGTCGGCGTCAATCTCACGGACAAGTCGCTGCCCTGGACCGACACCTACGGCCACGCCCTGCGGATCTACGATCGGATGCGGCTGGATGACCCCACCGGCAAGCTGGCTGACGACGCCACGATCGCGGCGGCCAACGCCAGCTTCACCAAGGGAGACTACGACAAGGCCGATCAGTACTACTCGGACCTGCGGACGCATTTCCCGAGCAGCGAGCATCAGTTTCACGCGCACTACCTGGGGATTCAGGCCAAGCTGCGCGGCTATCGGGGTGCCCGCTACACGGGCGAGTCGCTCGAAGAGACGGAGAAGCTCATTCAGCAGATCCGCCGCCAGTTCCCTCAGCAGAGCAAGGAACACGACGATGAGCTCGACCGCGCGGCGGCCGAAGTGCGCTTCCTGATGGCGGAACGCGAGTGGTTGATGGCGCAGTACTACGCGCGGCGCAAGGAGTATGGGGCCGCCCGCTTCTACTATGACATCGTGCTGCGGGACTACCGCGACACGCCGTTCGCCGACAAGGCACGCGCAGAGGTCGGCGAACTGGCCGGCAAGCCGCCTGTGCCGCCGCAGCCTCTTGCCTGGCTGGTGGACCTGTTTCCCGATTCCGACACGGCCAAACCGCTGGTCGCCACCGCGGCCAGCGATTCCACGACGCGGTGAGCCCCGCGGGGGCACAGATGTCGAGAGCATGACGCACGACGCACGACACATGATGCCGGACGCAGGCCGAGCGCGGGCCCGGAGCCGCCTGCGCTGCGCGTGCCTGGTGCTGCTGGCCGCTGCCAGCGGCTGCGCCGGCTATCAGATCGGCAACCGCACGCTCTA
>DAISIS010000813.1:0-1732 GCA_036821925.1 Pirellulaceae bacterium | reverse complement strand
ATCCTGGCGGCGCAGCAGCCAGTCCGAATGCTGTGTGTGCAGATCGGTGTGGGCCACCACGCGTTCCGGCTCAAACCACAGGCCGTACACCATGCCGTGCGTCTGCGCGGCTGCTGCGACCGGTCCCATCCCCTGTGGGTAGGCGTCCGCGCGCGGCGTCCAGTTGCCTGCGCCGCCGGGCCAGCCGCCGCGAAACCAGCCGGCGTCGGTCAGCAACGCTTCGAGTCCCAGGGGCGCATAGGCGTGGATCAGCGAGATTTGGTTGTCCGCGTTGCACTCGTTGAGCCACCCTCCACCACGGGTGAAGCAGGTGTTGCAGAACAGCATCGGCATCAGACGCTCGCCCGCCCGCCGTGCGGCATAGTGCTTGTAGATCAGTTCCCGGAAGCGGGCGTTTGCATCGCAGCTGTCCCCTTCCCAGAGGAGCGCCAGCATGCGCGGCATCCGCACCTTTTCGCCCGGATGCAGCAGGAAGTGCGTCTGCTCGAGCCCGGCGGTCAGGCGCAGATTGCGGTCGGCGGGGCAGACGGCATCCGCCGTCCAGCAGCCGGACCAGCCCACCGCCACGATCAGGGAGCCCCGCCCGCAGTCGATCTTGAAGAAGGGGAAATCCTCCGTGGATGACCGGCCGCCGCCTGCGCGCAGCGTCTGCGGGTGTTGACTGTCGACAGGGTCCTCAGTCACCTCGAAATGCGACGGGTCCGGCACACCCCCTTTCGTCCGATGCAGCCGGTAGCCGGGCGCCGTCAGCGGCGGTGCGCGAAGCACAATGTCACAGGCTTGCACCCGTTCCACAATCTTCGTATCCGCGCTGCCGGCATTCTCGAAGCAGACCAGCCACTCCACCGCCGGGAAATCCTGGAAACGCACCATGTCGCAGGTCACCCGCAGACCGGACTGCGGATCCTCCCACGAGACGATCTGCTTGTCCCGGTCACCGTCGAGCGTCTCATGGC
This sequence comes from Pirellulaceae bacterium, assembly GCA_036821925.1. Lineage (GTDB taxonomy): Bacteria > Planctomycetota > Planctomycetia > Pirellulales > Pirellulaceae > JAAYDI01. The sequence goes on along the minus strand of DAISIS010000813.1, from coordinate 776 downwards.
GTGTGGCGCTGGCCCACGTCGGCAACAACTCCTGGCAGGGCCGGCCGTCGTAGACGAACGAAAACGGCAGCGGCGATCGCTCCACGTCAGCACCATTGAGCGACAACTCGTCGAGCCACCACTGCCGCCCGCTTTCGGTCGTGATCTGCGCCTCTGCCCAATCGGCGTGGTCGCACGACGGGCCATCCTCCGCATCCGTGACGTGCAGGTCCAACTGATTCGTCCCTTCGAACGTCAGGTCGATCCAGCGCGCCGGATCACTCCCGCGCATCACTGGCGTCCGCAGCAGCTCAGTGTCGTGCGACTTCACTGCAAACTCGACCGAGCCGCTCCCGCTTTCCGTGCGGACGTTGCGGTCCACGCCGACCCACGCCGTAAGACGCACGATCGGTTCGTCCGACACGATGCGCAAATGCGCAACGGAATGCGTGCCCAGGCCGCGGGCAAAGTCCCGATCACCCACACGCAGCGGCGTGGCAATCACTGACCGATTGTGTTCCAGTTTCTCGAAATCCTGCCGGATCAACGTCAGCTGCGGCCCGCGCACAGCGATGGCCGGCTCCGCGCGCAGCGTGATCACTTCATCGCGCCACGACGTTGCAGCCGGCCCAAGCTGCGGGTCGCCGCCGCGCGCCGCGCATACTGCGAGCAGGATCACTGCCGAACACAAAGGGGTCAGGACTCTTTGATTTGTTCTTCGGGCACAGGTCGGACTCGCTGACGGCCACGCGGACGCATGGTTGACTCCAAACCGAGCCGGCGCACGATCGATTCCA
>DAISIS010000812.1:0-1736 GCA_036821925.1 Pirellulaceae bacterium | reverse complement strand
TGCGTCAGCCACGTCTCGCGACAGCGCGCGGCGATCACCGCGCGGTCCAACGGAAAGGCCTCGGGCTCCCGGTTGGATGCGGCCCACTGGCGCATCAGCTTGGGCCACAGCACCAGACAGGCGCGGTCCACGGGCAGGCGTGCGAAACGGACGCGGTCGCGCCGTACCGGATCCGCGCCCACCGCGGCTTCGGCTGCGTCAAACGTGTTCTGAGCGCGCTGCAGGAACTCCCCGGTGAGATAGGTGTATTGTGACAGCGCGGGGAACCAGTTCACCTCGGCCTCCGCCGCCTCCGCCGCCCCCTGCAGATCCGCCAGGTATTGGCGCACAACCGGGCCGGCCGGCCCGTAGAACCCGTCGGTGAAATCCTGCAACAGGGCGTCCGCATCGCGGTATGGATCCTCCAGCAACTTGATCATCATCCAGATCTTCAGGTCGCGCAGATCGGCCAGGATCGCGTGCTCATGCTCCGTGAAGACCCCTTCCACATTGTGTTCTGCGAAGTACCGGTAATCGGGCGCATATGTGTGCACCGTCGGCAACGGCAGTCCTGGGTGGTCGGTGTACGTGACGGCGTAATCCCAGATCCGCAACTGATGGGCGACCTGCCCCCACGTAGCCAACCGCTCGGCGAATGGCCGGTTGTCCGGGTGCGTGATGGGGCGCAGCAGGTTGGCGTTGGTGTCGCACAGCCGTGGCAGCACGTTGTCGCATGGCCGCAGCGACTGCGGCGGGTCCTCAGTCATCTGATAGGCCAGCGTATTGATCCGGACTTCCGGATACGCGTCGCGCACCGCATCAGCGACTTCATTGAGGAAGTCGATCAGCGGGCCGGACTCCGAGCCTTCCCGGCGGGCGATCGCCTGGCAGGCCGCACATTGGCACATACCACCCCAGTCGTTCTGCGAGATGTCGAAGTCCAGGGGCGGCAGACGCCCCGCCTGCTCGGCGTCGCGGCGGGCCTGTTCGATATGAGCCTTGAGCTTGTCGATGACGGCGGCGCGCAGCTCCCGATTGGTCAGGCAGAGCTGTGCCTGATCGGCCGTGCGGTGGCCATCGATCAACGAGTACCAGTCGGGGTGCTTGTCGAAGTATTCCGCCGGGGGCAGGTAGATGTAGAAGGTGTGCACGCCGTTGGGAGGCCCGTAGTAGACGCCGCCGCCGAGCGCCGGATCCGTGGGACCGAATCCCTGGCCGTTGAGCCGGTTGCGGACTCCGAAGCGGCCGCCATCGTGGGCGTAGAGCAGGTAGATGTCACGGTAGCGGAACCGCGGCTCACCTTGGCGGTCCAGCGCGGCCAGCCGCAGCGTCGGCTGGTGTGGCACGTACTCCTCCAAGGCATTCCACCAGCGGACGCCGAGCGCGTCCTCCAGGAAATGATAGACTGCGTAGAGTGTCCCGCGCGGGCGTCCGCCCACCAGCACCAGGTCGGCCCCGACTGTGCGCAGCGCCCAGCGTTCCGGGCCCCAGGTGCCGGGGTCCAGCCCGCTCGCACGCGCAAACGCCGTCGGCCCCACGTAGAGGCACGGGCCCGCCACATCGCCCGACTCCTCAACCACGGCAAACGTCCCGCCCGTGATCTTTCCGAGGTAGCCGGCCAATTCTTCCGCGGCCGTGCGCTCCGACGCGATCGCGTCCTGCGCGAGCACGATGGTCACCTGCGGCCTGCCGTCGACCGCGAGCGTCCCCGCGCACGCCGGGTCCGTGCCGGTCGCACCGTCGCCTTGAGCGCACAG
>DAISIS010000811.1:0-1741 GCA_036821925.1 Pirellulaceae bacterium | reverse complement strand
GGTGAGATGGAGTATGCGATTGCGGGCGAAACGCACGCGCTGGTGGTCGGCCCGCGCACCTGCACATCGCTCAGCGCATCCGAGACGCGGCTCGGCGCCGACCCGGACGCGCGCTTCCGCCAGCAGCTCGGCCGTCTGGACCCGGGCGACTCCCTGCTGTTGTTCACCTGCGGCGATCTGACGTCGATCGATCCGGAGGCGGTGGAGACGGACGAAGGCCGGGCGGTCGCAGCGCTCGTGGCGTGGCCCCGCGCGACGGCCGAGGAACAGGTCCGCGCCGTACTGGGCGAACTGGTGGCCGAATCGCGGCCGGATCGGGCCGTCGTTGTCGCCCGCCGCATCTCGTAAACGCCCCACGCTGCCGGCCTGATCCCTGGCGGAGAAGGAGCGTCACGGGTCCGCACCCAGTGCGCGGACGTGGGCGACCACGGCCGCTCCCAGGTGCCCCAGATCGTAGCCCCCTTCCAGCACGCTGACTACACGGCCCTGGCTGTGGCGGCAGGCGACGGCCACCAGCGCGTCGGTGAGCGGGCCGTAGGACTCGGGATCCAGACTCAGGTGTGCCACATCGTCGCCGGCCAGGGCGTCGAAACCGGCGCTGATCAGGAGCACCTGCGGACGGTAGCGGTGCAGCGCCGGCAGGACATGCCGGTCGACCGCCTCGAGATACTCGCGCTGGCCACAATAGCGGTCCAGCGGCACGTTGAGTGTGTACCCGAGCCCGTCGCCGCACCCCCGCTCCCCGGCATGGCCGGTCCCCGGAAACTCCAACGATCCCGGCCGTTCGTGCAGGCTCACATACAGCACGTCCCGGCGCCGCTGGAAAATGTGCTGCGTCCCGTTGCCATGGTGCGCATCGAAGTCGACGATGGCCACACGCGCCACGCCGTGCTGTCGCACCAGATGCTCGGCCGCGATCGCTACGTGATTGAACAGACAGAATCCCAACGCCTGATCCGCTTCCGCGTGATGCCCCGGCGGCCGCACGGCGCAGAAGGCCCGCACCACCTCCCCGGCCATGACGGCATCGCAGGCTGCCAACACGCCCCCCGCCGCCAGCGCCGCCACACGATAGCTCGCCGGACACAGGTACGTGTCGGGCGAACCAATGAACGTGAATCCGCCGTCACACAGCAGCTGTACAAGCTCGACGTAGGCCGGGTCGTGGACCAGCGACAACTGCTCGACCGTGGCCGGCGAGAATCGCAGCGCTACCAGACGCTCGAGCAACGCCGCGCTGCGCAGCGCCTCGACAATCACCTCCAGCCGCGCCGGACACTCCACATGCACGCCCCCCAGATCGTGCTGCAGAAACCGCCGATCGAACACCCATCCGACCTTCATCGCCACGCGGGCTCCCTTCAGGACTGCCGGCGACCACAAAGAAGGCAGTCCACAACGGGCCGGTGTGGCGGCGGGCAGGCATAAAAAAGGATAGCAGATGGTGGGATGCTGGAAGCGTCCTAAGACAGTAAGACAGCTTGACCCACAGGACAGGTGGCGGTATGGTTCCGCGGCTGGGAGGGTAAACTGCGCGCCAATCGCGTTCGACATGGAAGTCGCAATGACGATGCGGATCGTAATCCTGCAACTGCTCCTCGGAATCGTCCTCGTGAGCGGCTGCGCGCAGTGGTCGACACCACCGGCGACCGAGTTGACCAGACTCCCCCCCCCGAAACTGGCCCCCGACAGCGTCGTGCTGGACATCACGTTCATCCGGATTCCGGAAGAGCGGGTGGAT
>DAISIS010000810.1:0-1752 GCA_036821925.1 Pirellulaceae bacterium | reverse complement strand
CGGTCCCACTAATAGGAAGTCAAGAGCGGTTCCTGCAAACCGCGAGGTGCGCTCGAGCGGCGGGAGCGGCGGAGCGGCCGGGAAATTGACGTTGCCGTGTCCAGCATCCTGGGTTACGCTTGCCGCCGCGCGAGGGAACGCGAGAACACCATCAGCACGGCCAGGCGTAGGCGAGCATGAAAAGCAACTTGGACACCGATCGACCGATCCGCCGGATCCTGTTGGAGTGCACCGATACGTACTTCACGGACTGGAACACAGGCATCCAGCGCGTCGTGCGGAACGTGGCTCGTGAGTCGGCCGCGATCGGCCGGCAATGTGGCATCGAGTGCAAGCCGATCGTGCGTATTGGCGACCGGTTCCTGGCGCTCCCCTGGGCGCCGCGGATCAGCCGGCCGCAGCGCAACTGGAGGGAGTACCTGGCGCGCTGGTGGCCGACGCAGGACATGTGGGACAGTCGGCTTGGGTGGCGTCTGTTGCGCCGGTGTGGCATTCGACTGCGGAAGTTACTCTATCCGCGCACGCTGGTCCGCAAGCTGACGTACATGCGTTGGTCGCTCAAGGGGGAGACGGTCATCCCGGGCGAGGGCGACACGTTGGTCCTGCTGGATGCCTGGTGGAACCGCAACAACTGGCTGGCCGTCTCCCAGGCCCGGCACCACGGGGCGGCGATCGGGGTGGTCATGTACGACCTGCTCCCGGTCACCCATCCCGAGTTCTTCAAGTCCAACGTGACGGAGCCGTTTTCCGCGGCGTTGCAGATCGCGTTGGAGCAGGGGGACTATTTCGTCGCCATATCGGACGCCGTGCGGGATGCCTTGCGCGAGTATGCGGAGGAGCACGGTCCGCGGCGCCGGCTGCGTCCGGCATCCTTTGTTTCGTTCCGGCTGGGATCGACACTCGACATGATTCGCCGCAACGGGCACGTGCGTGAATCTCTGCAGCACGCATTCAATCGGCCCGGGGCGCAACCTCCGTATCTGACCGTGGGCACGATCGAGCCGCGGAAGAACCACGTGTTGCTGCTGGACGCGTTCGACCAGATCTGGACCCGGTTCCCCGACGCCGCGCTCTGCATCGTCGGGCGGATTGGCTGGCTGTGCGAAGACCTGGTGGAGCGGATCGTGCGGCACCCGCAGTACGGCCGCGCGCTGTTCATGTTCAACGATCTGTCCGATTCCGAGCTGGCATACTGTTACCAGCATGCCAAGGGGCTGCTCTTCCCATCGCACGCTGAAGGATTTGGTCTGCCGGTGGTGGAAGCGTTACAGCACCGGCTGCCGGTACTAGTGAGTGACATCCCGATCCACCGGGAAGTCGGCCGCGACTTCTGCACCTACTTCGATCCCCTGTCCCCTGCCGCGCTGACGCGACTGGTCTGCGACATCGAGGCGACGGGAACGTTCCCGGCCGTGCGTCAACCGGACGACTTCGCGTTGCCGAGCTGGAAGGAAAGCACGCGGGAGTTCCTGAACAAGTGCCTGCTCGCCTGCGGCCGCAACCAGAATCAGCAATCGGCCACGAGCAGGGCCGCGTGAACGGCGACTCACCACCTGTGCCCTGGGGCTACCAGCGGGGCTGGCCGGTGGTGGCCAGGACGCCGGTCCACAGCATGTCGTCGAGATCCACGCTCTTGCGCTGACCGATAATCGTGCGGATGGGGATGTGCACGAAGTGGCTGTACCAGGACGCGATCAGCACATCGCTCTTGCCGCCCATCGCTGCGTGCACAGCGTGCCGCGCCATCTGATC
>DAISIS010000809.1:0-1754 GCA_036821925.1 Pirellulaceae bacterium | reverse complement strand
GAACGTGTCGAGTTCGACCTGGTAGGGGTTGACCGATGGGCCGTCGTAGCGCCACGGAGCGGCCCCTGCGATGCGGCCCTGCACGATGTCCGCGTGGCCGGTCGCGCCCTGCGCGTGCGCGCCCCCCAGGTTCCAGCAGGCGGGGATCTGCCGCGCCTGGGCGTACATCCGGCATTCGTCCGCGAACGTGTACTCCACGAAGTGGTGATCGAACGTGTCTCCCGACTGCGTGGGGAGCAACACCTGCCTGCCACCCTGGCCTTGCGCGGTGACCGGATGCGTGTCCTTCACCCAGCAGCAGAGGTCGATGTAGTGGATCAGGGCATCGACGAAGTAATCGCCGTTGAGCCAGAGGAAGTGGTAGGGGTTGCGCAACTGGTAGAGCATCTCCGGCGTGTCGGGGGACCGCGGCGGCGTGCTGCGCAGCAACCCGACATTCCAGTAGGCGCGCAACAGATTGATCGCGCCGATCGCTCCCTCGCGCAGGCGGCCGACGGTCTGCTGGATGCACGGCACGTGCCGGAACTGGAAGCCGACGCCCACTTTGAGATCCTTCTCCCGGGCCACTTCGTTGGCGGCCAGGATCTGCCGGACACTGGGGGCATCGACCGCCAGCGGCTTCTCCATGAACACGTGTCGGCCGCGCTCGACCGCGTACTGGAAGTGGCTGGCGCGGAAGTGCGGTGGCGTGGCCAGGATCACGACGTCCGCGCCGCTGTCGATGGCCTGCCGGTATGCCTCGAAGCCGACGAAACGCCGTTCGGGCGGCACGTCGATCTGGGAGGCGAAACCCTGATGGCTGTCGCGATCGTACGCCGCTTCCTCGCCCGTGCGGAGGATTTCCAGCTTCGCGTCGATCTGCTCTGCGAACAGATCGGCCATCGCCCAGAGCTTGATCGGGCCCGGGGTGCGCAGCGCCTGGGAGGCGGCTCCGGCACCCCGATCACCGCACCCGATCAGCGCCAGTTTGATGGTGTCATCCCCGGCGGCGAAGGCCGCCCGCGCGATGCTCAATCCGCCCACCAGCGAACTGCTGGCGAGGGCCGTGGTGGTTGTCAAGAACGCGCGACGACCGGACTGCGGTGCCGCCGGGGAGGGGTTCGTCTTCATGCTGCTCCACACCTGCCGATCAGGTTTCGTTCCAGACACCCGGTTCGGGAACCGGATAGAACCCGTCCGCGTCGGGTTTCACCGGCGGCTCGGAATCATAGTCCAGATCGTCGACGCGGCCCGGATAGAGCTGGAACGTCGACTTGGTGATCTCGTCCCAGGTGATCTCCCGGCCGGAATTGACGGCCGCGCGGCCCATCAGGTCGGCAAAGTTGGACAGCGCCGCCCGCTCCGCTTCGTTCTGCGGCCGGTCCTGGCGGATGTTCTCCAGCAGCACGTTCCACTCGGCATCCCAGGGGTTGTACTGCTCCGGCGGCGCCTCCCAAACGATATTGTCATTCGTACACCGCTGGTCCTTGTAGATCCGCGTCGTGCCGGCATGGATGTCGCCGGAGAACTGGGCGGCGCACTTGGTGCCGTGCACGTACGTGGCGAATTCCCGGAAGCAATGTCCGCCCAGCCAGCGGGCGGCGTCGGTCGCCTTGGTGCCGTCGGGAAAGGTCCATTCGATCGAGATCGAGTCGAATTCCTGGCCGCGGTCGGGCGTGCCGCGGGCGCGGCCGCCGACGCCGCGGGCCGTGGCGGGCAGGTCGCCCTTGAGCCAGCAGATTTCGTCGATCTGGTGGATGTTCATCTCGGCGTAC
>DAISIS010000808.1:0-1763 GCA_036821925.1 Pirellulaceae bacterium | reverse complement strand
CAGGCGATCTTGAAGGGGGTGAGCCCCTCCTCCTCGTGGAAGCAAGTGGGGAAGACGTCCCAGTAGAAAATGCTGGCCAACGCTGCCACCACGACCACCGAGTAGGCCACGAACAAGTAGACCGCCGCGATGCGCCGCCGCATACACGCCAGCGCGGCCACCATCGACAGGCTCTGCAGGAACCTCGCCACGATCCACAGCTGAATGCCCAGATTCACACCCTGCGCACGAAACACGTGCACCGACCCGATCGCCAGCGTGTGGATCAGATCGATCATCGCGACAAACAGGAAGGCGATGCCGATGAACAGATAGAACGAGTTGTCGAGGAACTGGCGCGCGTTCCAGAACACCGCGAAGATCGTGAACGCCACCACAATGCTGAAGATCTCAGCCAGCGCGTGGAACAGGCCGTAACTGCCGAAGCCGTAGGCTACGTCCTGGATGAAGTAGAGGCCGATGAACAATGCGGTGCCAGTCGCGAGTGCTGTCCCCTGCGCCACCAGTTCGGCCCGTCTGGACGGTGCTGCCACTACACTGTACTCCCTCCCCCTGCACTCCCTTCCCCTGCACGCCAGGCGTCCGGTGATCGCGCTCCTTCGTCTGCGGCCGCCATGGCGATGCCGCCCGTTAAACGCGACTCATTCTACCGCCCTGCCGCGGACGCGTACATCAGTTCCGCGGGTGCCCTACCGTCTGCGCCAGCACGACCTGCTGGTCGGCACGCAGGTTCAATGCGTGCGCCAGAGCCGCTCGATCCCCGGCCATGTGAATCACACAACCCAGCCCCGCGGATGCGCAGTAAAGGTAGACATTCTGCCCAATCAGGCCGGCATCCACTGCCGCATAGAAGTCCCGCTCGGCTGCCTGCGCCACCCGGTCGACCAGCCGGGCATGATCGGCCACGTACACCAGTGCGAGCGGGGCTGTCTGGGCATAGTCCTGGCCCCCCGTCAGAGCCCGCACGTCCTGCCGATTGACGACGACCAGGCGATGCGCTTCGGCGTCATACCGAAACGCCCCCTCGGCCGTGGCTACGTAGATGTCAATGGTCCGCAGGTTCATCGTGCAGGGGGCCGTCCGCTGGCCGGTCTGCGGCCGATTCACCCCGAACCCGGCCCAGAGCAGCTCGGCCAGCTGCTGCCGAGTGACCGGCTCCGCGCTGTATTCACGCGTGCTCTTCCGGTCACGCAGCACTTCCATCAATGGCCGACCGCCTTCCATGCGCGGCCCGGGCAGGTTCTCGAACTCCGGAACCGGCGGGTCCGCACCCCCGGCGACCGCCAATCCCATCCACGCCAACAAACCAAGCACACCCAGCAGACCAAGCACTCTCTGTCTCATGACGTGATTCCTGAAAGCATCAACTCTCCATACCCAGGAGCTCGTGGCGCGCCGGGCATGCACAGACCTCGGAGTATTCCAGCACCTGGCACACCGGCTTGCCGTCCGCGTCGGTGACTGGCGTGGGCCGCCGGAGTATGAACTCGGCGCGGTCCAGCCGGTTGTATGCAATGTGGGCCATCTCCAGCCGGTCGATGGCCCGCTCGGCTGTCGCCGCGAAGTCGGGAACCAGCAGCGGGCCCGTATCGACTTGGAACGAGTTGGACTGCGGCTGGAAGTTCATGGTCTTGATCGGGTACTGCAGCACGTACTGCAGGGCCCCGCCCGGATCATCCAGATGCGTGCGGGCGATCAGCGGCAGGTTGGCGGCCGTTGCCGCGACGATCTCGGCCGCGGTGTTGAGCTGCCGCACGCGGCCG
>DAISIS010000807.1:0-1765 GCA_036821925.1 Pirellulaceae bacterium | reverse complement strand
GACGCTTGACAGCATGATCTCGGGACTTCGGGCCCCGATCGACTTCGTAGAGGGTATTGACGAAGCCACGATGGCGCAGTTCGCGGAACTTCCGGATGCCGGTCAGCTGCCGCATGAAGCTGGCGTTGTAGCGGGCCGACACGCCGATCGGATCGAGTGGCAGCAGGGCTTCGAGCGGATCGGAGATCTCCGTAATCGCTGCGTTGAAGTTGGCTTCGGCCAATTCGGTTTCATCGCCCAGCGCCAGGCTGACCCCTTCGTCCACGAGCGCGTCGAATTTCTCCATCAGCTGCTTGGCGCGTACCCGCGCGTCGGTCAGCGCCGAGGTCAATCGCTGCGCTTCGTCGGCGATGACCTGATTCTCTTGGGCCTGCCGGCGCTGGGCGTCCAGTTCCACCTGGCGACGGCTGGCTTCGCGGATCGCGGTCACCAGTCGGTCCCGCAACTGCGCGCGAATCTCCGGATCGAGTTCCGGTGCGCGCTCGACGTTGTCCAGAATCACTTTGAGCGCCTGCACGGCGGCTTGCGCGTCCGTGCCCATCTGCTTGCGCGCCAGCGACAGCCCGTGTTCGACTTCCGCCTGGATCTTGGCGGCCAGCACGTCGCGGCTGACCCGCACACTCTCGAGCAGCTTGGCCTGGGCGTTGAGTTCCGACAGCAGATCGTCGTCCGACGGCTGCGGCAGGCTCAGCGCGTCCTGCGGCGGAACCTGCGGCTCCTGCACCGGCGGCTCCTGAGGCTGCGCGGCCGGCTGCTCTGCTGCCTCTTCTGCCACTGGCTCTTCTGCCGCTGGCTCTTCTGCCGCTGGCTCTTCCGCCGCTGGCTCTTCCTGCGACGGATCCTGGTACGAGCAGAAATGGAACACGGCCGGTGCCGACTCCACAGCGTGAGTCTGGCGGCCGGTCATCGACAGATCCTGGGAACCGGCGTAGATCAGGCGCGCCACCTCACGCAGCCCGGCGGAACCCACGGTGGGCAGCGTCAATCCGCTGTTGTCCCGCGCCATGTCCACGAGTGTGGGCAGGAAGGCGAAGTCTTCACTGGACTGCTCTGCCGGGACGTTCCAGGTCAGTTCGATCGGCTCCCCCTGGACCTCAGCCTGGATGGTCACCGTCTTCGGACCGCGGTTTTCCAACTTGCCGATCAGGATGGTATCGCGATCGGTGCGCAGCGGCGGAACGGTCGACGGGTAATACTCCGCAATGCCCTCGGAGATCTGCATCGCCTGCGGCCAGAACACCGTCTGCTGCGCTGCCTTGGCCAACGCGGTGCCGGCCGTCTGAGCAGACGCCTCGTCGTCCGAATCCAGCACGAGCACGCCGCCCGTCTGGTTGGCCATCACCGCCAGGAACTCCACACTGCGCTGCGGCCCGATCGCCAGGCTGGAAACCGGCACACGCCGTTCGACCAGTCGGCTGACCAGTTCCTTGATCTCCGCATCGCCAAAAAAGTTCGCGTGGCTCAATCCGTCGCCAATGTAGATCGCTGCCCGCGGATGCTCCGCTGGACCGGCCACAAAAACGTCCGCGGCGGCCTGCAACACGGCCACCATATCAGTCGCACCCAAGGGCGTGCGCTGCTCGAGCTTGCGGAGCGCCTCCTGCATCTCTGGGCCGCCAGCTGCCACGAACTGATCGCACAGGGCCACCGCCTCCAGATCCACGGCCAGCAGCTTCACCCGATCCTGCGGATCCAGACGGTCCACCAGCGTCTTGACCGCCAGCAACGCGTCGGCGCGGAACAGCCCCGTCTGACTGGCCGACGT
>DAISIS010000806.1:0-1768 GCA_036821925.1 Pirellulaceae bacterium | reverse complement strand
AGCGCGGCCACATACCGGGCGTGCCCTACCATGACGATTTCTGGCTCCAGCGTTGCCGCGATGCGTGGGCGCAGTACCAGGCGGATCCCGCGCAGCTGCACACGTACAGTGCCTGGGACGAAGTGCCGGGCAGCCCGCAGACGCGTGTGCAATACGCGCGGTGGCTGCAGCACTACCTGCCGCTGGTGGAAGAAGGCACCTGGGCCTGGCTGGAGATCAGCGACTCGACGCTGTTCCCTGCCCCGCTGCCCGCCGAGGTCGTGGCCTCGCTGTTCGCCAACCGCGACCTGCATCTCGTCCTGGCCAATTTCCAGCGCGCCCCGGTGTCGATTACCACGACCGACATCTACCGTTCCGTCCTGGACCCTGCGGCGCCTGCCTCGCGCGAATGGACGCTGCCAGCCCGGTCGCTGCAGATACTGCATCATATTCCCGCTGCCGCCTCGGCAGATACACAAAAATGAGTGCGACTCATTAAGGAGCCGCCATGATGATGACACCGCGCCAACGATGGTTGGCACTGCTGGACCAACAGCCGACGGATCGAATTCCCACCGACTATCAGGCCACGCCCGAAGTCACCGAGCGGCTGCTGGTCGACTTGGGCTGTGCCAACCAGGACGCCCTGTGGCGGAAGCTGCATATCGACAAACGCAAGTACGTCGAGTCGCAGTGGCGACTGTCTCACCATCCCGACGATTCGCAGGCGGACATGTGGGGTGTGCGGTACCAACGGATCGATTACGGGACCGGCGCCTACGATGAACCGGCCCACTGCCCGTTGGCTGGAGCCGAGACGGTCGCGGACGTTCACGCTCATCGGTGGCCAGACCCCGCGGACTTTGACTATTCCATCATTGCGCGCACGCTGGACGAGGACGACGGCTACTGGCCGATCCATTCCTGCTGCTACGAGCCCTTTCTGCTCTACGGCTATCTGCGCGGACTGGAACGTGCCTTCGAGGACCTGGTGCTGCGGCCCGAGTTGGCGGATGCGATTCTCGGGCATATCTTCGACTTCTACTACGAGCATCAGCGCCGCTGTTTCGAAGCCGGCGGCGGGCGGATCCACTTGACGTGGATCGCCGAGGATCTGGGATCGCAATCCGGGCCGCTGATGAGCCTGCCGATGTACCGCCGGTTCCTGCTGCCCAACCAGATCCAGATGGCCAACCTGGCGCGGTCCTACGGGATTCACATCATGTACCACACCGACGGCGCCGCGCGCCTGTTCCTGCCCGACTTGATCACCCGCGTCGGCATCGAAGTCCTGAACCCGGTCCAGTGGCGCTGCCCCGGCATGGCCCGCGCCACGCTGGTCGCCGACTTCGGCCGGCAGATCATCTTCCACGGCTCGATTGACAACCAGTACACCTTGCCGTTCGGCACGATCGACCAGGTGGTGGCGGAGGTTCGGGAAAGCATCGACATCTATCGCGAGGCCCGCTGGATCTGCAATCCGTGCCACAATATCCAACCCAATACGCCGACGGCCAACATCGTGGCCATGTACGAGGCGATTCACGAGTTCGGCCGGCATTGACTGCGCGGTCCAGCTCCTGCTGGAACAGGCAGGCCCAGCGCCGTGCGCAAGGCGGCCATCCTGGCCGTCAAGAGCGCGAGCATGCGGATCGGCGGCGGCACTCCCGGGGCTCTGCTGCGCCGCTGGCATGCCGCGAACTGCGCAGCGACCCGGTACCTGACGTATGACACGCCGGGCTGGCAGTGGATCCGCGAACACTCGGGCGGCTACCTCACCAATTGGGGC
>DAISIS010000805.1:0-1773 GCA_036821925.1 Pirellulaceae bacterium | reverse complement strand
ACCGGTTGGTGTTCGGACCCGCGATGGTCGAGACGGCCACCTTGTTTGACGACAGACTTTCAGCGCTCAAAGACCTGTTCGAGCTTCCACCCTGGCAGTTCTGGCCGAACAAAGGCTGGCCCTGCCGGCTGAAAGATGTAGCAGACCGGCCGCGCGCCATCGCCCTGCTCGACGAACTGAACCAGCTGCTTGTGGCCCTGCGGAGTACGGCGCCCCACGAGACTGCTATCGACCGGACCCGGCTGGAAGCCGTGTATCTCGAGCCGATGGAGGCGACGCTGGCCTACGCGCGGACAATGGCCACGCTGGAATACCCGGAGTATTCGTTGTCCGGTTTCGAACGGGCGATGCTGCAGCTGGTCGATGCCGGTTCGCTCGACGAGGCGACACGGCTGTTGGACAGCAGCCGCGAGCGCGTGGAGCCGCAGCTGGCACGCATCAGCGAGGCGCTGGCTGCGCTGAAGGGGATCGACCAGTACGTGACGTTTTGGGACGAGCAGCTCGGCAGCCTGGACAGGTGGAAGCAGCGGGCCGCTCAGCGGCGTACGGACATGGAACAACGGTTTCGGGAGCTGACCAGCGGCGATGCGGCCAGTTTCTTCCCGTACAAGCAGCAGGTGACGGCCGACACACGCGCTGCCCTGTTCGCGGCGCTGGCCACGCCGCCAGCCGGCGAGGTGCTGGCCGAACTTGACGCTGCTGCCTGGCTCCAGGAGCCGTGCCGTTTCTCGGGCGCGTTCTGCGCCGGGTTGTTCAATTGGCAGGACCAGCCGCTGGTGGCTATCGCCTATCCCCGTCATACACCGTCACAGGTTGACGATGCGGGGGAAGTGCGTGCGGCACTGCCTGTGCCCGCGTGCACCGGTCAGCTTGTGCTCGACGCGTTCGTCAATGACACGCGCGTGGAGAACCGGTATCCGGGGCACCGTTATATGCAGCTCTGGGTGAACGATCAACTGCTCTGGGAAGACGACATAGCCCCGAGCCGCGCTGGAAGCGAGTGGATTTCGCGGGACGTGACAGAACTGGCCCGGTCCAGCAAGATACTGCAACTCCGCTTCTGTGTCCTCGATAGACGCCCAGTGGGAGATCATCTGTCCATCGCCTTCCTGGGTCCAGTCCGGCTGCGCGCCGCAGGGACACAGACGCCCCGGCCGTGATCTGCTGACGGGGGCGTGGTATAGGTCCGGCCAGCGCGCGGCGTCTGGGTCGTCCGCACGCGGTGGGTGGGAACTCAATCGCGGGGCACGGCGAGTTCCAGGAGCCGCACCTGAGCCGAGACGGTGTCGGCGACCCACGTTTCGATCAGCGCGCGAGCGGCGGCCACGTCGCCGCTGGCGATCAGCCGCCGTGCTTCGGCCTCCATCAGCAGCGAGTTCCGGTAGAGCGCCCTCTCCACCTGTTCCCAACGCGATGTCTCTCCCCGCGTCTGGCGGCAGATCTCGTAAAGCGTCCCATCGAGCAAGGGAGCGGGCGTACACTCGCATCCCATGTACAGCGGGAAAGCCAACTCACGAGCCGGCAGCGAGACCCACATCGCCGTCAACAGATCGGGATACTCGGGATCCATCGACACTGTTACACCGAGGATGCTGATATCAACCAGGATGGAGCGGTTGCGATAAACGTTGCGGAAGTCGAGGAATGAGATGGGGGCGGGGATCCCTCTCAGTTGCTCGGCTGCGGCGCGGTCAGGCCAGGTGATGTGCGTCGGCGTGGAGACGTAGGTGAACCGCAGCGTATCCGCGGCAGCCGCATGCTGCACGTCCAGAA
>DAISIS010000804.1:0-1804 GCA_036821925.1 Pirellulaceae bacterium | reverse complement strand
ACAGAAGCGGGCGACGTGGGCATTACGACCGGCATGGCGTTTCTCAACGGCCGGCTGTACGGAGTGAGCAACTCGGGGATGTTCTACCAGATTTCGTTGTCCGGTCGGGCATCGAACGTGCGGTCGCTCGGGCCGTCGTTCGCCGGATTGACGGCGGGACCGCAGAACGTCGAGGGTGGCGCCTACGCGAACCTCCTGTTCGCCGTCGACTCGAGCGGCACACTCTACGCCCTGGACGCCGCCGGCAACATGCAGGCCATTTTCAGCGGTGGATCGACATCGGCCAGCACCCAGGTGTCCGGTGCGACCGGCCTGGCCTTCTCGTCGGCGGACGTCAACTTGTGGCACCCGACCATGCAGCGCCGGTCAGACCAGGGGCATGGCATCACGTCCACCTTCGACCAGAGCCGTCCCGCCAATGTCACCTGGACAACCGATATCAATGGCCGGTCGATCAACCTGACGGAAGGCGCGGCGAGCTTCTATTTCGGTTTCGAAACGTGGCAGCAGGATCCGCAGAACGCGTACTTCGACTACAACGTCAACGCCCAGTACGGGTTCCTGAGCCAGACGGCACACCGCGACCTGGCGTCGAACACGGCGATTGCGGCGACGTACAATGTGCCGGGCGGCACCCGTGGCAGCCTGGCCACGAACGCGTTCAGCCTGGCCGGCTACGAAGCGGCCGACAAGCCCACCCTGTACTTCAGCTACTTCCTGGCCACGCAGGGGGCCAACAGCAACTCCAACCAGATGCGGGACAGCTTCCGCGTGCTGGCCTCCGTCGACGGCGGCTACTCCTGGACACCGCTGGCCACCAACAACTCCACGCTGGATGCCGAGTTGCCGCGGTACCTGTCCGCATCCTCCAACGCATCGCCCGATTCGCGGCAGCGCGTGCAGGAACTGCATGACAACACCGGCGGCTGGCGGCAGGCCCGCGTCGACATGTCGGATTTCGCCGGCTACGGCTACATCGAAATCCGGTTTGATTTCAGCACCTCCGGCACGATGAGCCAGGGGGTGCCGGGGGACCAGTACGGCGACCTATCCAGCGTTCAACGCACGCAGCAGAACAACTTCGAGGGGGTCTACATCGACGACGTTCTGATCGGGTTCGCCGAACGCGGCGAAATGGTCACGGGACCTTCCTCGGCCAACAGCTACTTCACCGTACCACAGAACCCGGATCCGTCCGGACCCAAACAGGTGCTGGTGGGACCGTACCAGTTGGAGATGCGGCGCGGTACGGAATACGGCGTCAGCGTGAGTGGCACCAACCCCGAGATCGTCGTCTTCAACCAGTTCGACACGAACACACGTATGATCGGGTCGCTGCTGCGGTTGGGAGACCAGAACGTCGAGCGTGCCCAGGGACAGCTGCGGCTCGAGGCGAACACCGTGCGGTTCGCGTCGGGGTATGGCATCCTGGTGGACGCCGCAGCACGCGACGCGACCGGTGTGCCGCACCCAGGCGCCGCCATCAACATGCCGACACTCAACTCGTCCCGACTGGTGCGCGGCCTGACCGTCCGGAACAACGTGATCGCCGAGTCCGGAGTGGGCGGGATCTTGTTCAGCGGCGATCCGAACGCGGCAGGCACGCCGCAGGCCGTCGTGCCCTTTGGCTTGCTGGTGAACAACACTGTTTACGGCAGCGCGGAACCGCTCGGAACGGGCATCACGGTCGAGCAGAACGCGAGTCCGACGATCTTGAACAACATCGTGGCCAACACCGAGAACGGCATCCTGGTCGATGCGACCTCGACGTCCACGGTCCTGGGGGCCAACCTGTTCAAGTCGA
>DAISIS010000803.1:0-1805 GCA_036821925.1 Pirellulaceae bacterium | reverse complement strand
GAACATCTGCAACAGCACCGGCTGCTTCGTGTCCGGGTCAAAGGTCAGCGGCACCGCGGCCGTCTGCCAGTGTTCTCGCCGGTGGTTGCGCACCTCGCCCCAGTTCGGCAGTGAATCCAGGTAGATCCCGTCCATCCGCGGGCCGGTCTGCTGCATGAGTTGCTTGTCGGCCCACTCCGGCGTGTAGCCTGAACGCCCCTTGTTCACCGGGCATTGGGCATCCTCTTTAATGTTCGGATCGGGATTCAGGGTGAAGACGGCACCGTCACACCACGCCTGGTTCTGCAGCGACAGGTCCAGTTGGTTGTCGCGCGTGTAGACGCCGCACCGCAGTGTTGCCTGGGCCGACCGCTTCTGGCTCGCGTTGCCCTGTGCAAGGTTGTCGTGCAGAGCCTGCAGTGCTCCCGCATAGGTGCGCGGGTAGTCCTGGGCCATGGGCAGCCAGTACGTCATCGGCTCGATATAGTGGAACGAGGCAATACCGTTGTCGTTGTCGAACTGCAAGGGGGTGGCACTGATCTCGTCGTAGGCGAACCCGAAGTCCTGCCAGTTGGGCACAGCGCTGATGTCGGCGAACGCCATCCAGATGCCCCCCTGCTGCAGACGCTGTACGAAGTACTGTGGATGGCGCTGGTAGTACTTGGCAGTCGCGGCGCGGAAGCCCCAGGTGGGGTCGTGCCGATAGAGGGAGAAGCGGAAGTCGGCGCGCGAGGGGAAGTTGGCGGTGTCCGCCGTCAAGCCCAGGTTCACAGCCACATACAAGGCTTTCAGGCTGCTGTTGTACACCAATCGGAAGATGCGCGGGGAGTCCATCGGCACCGACAGCGACAGCCCGCTGTCGCCGGCGGTCACCGAGCAGAAGGGATAGGCCGACGCGATGCCTGAGATCGGCCAACCGGATGTGTGGGCGTACTCCCCGTCGGCGGCGGGCGTGGTGGAACGCAGGATGTCTTCGTGCCAGACCCACGGCCGGTCGGCCAGTGGCAGCACGAAGTACGCCGTCACCGCACGATCCGTGTGCGTCAGGTCGTGCACCGTCGCCAGCACGTCGATGCCGTCGACCGTGGATTGCCAGCGGGATTCCAGTCGCAGCCCCGCCTCCGGCGCCGTACCTGCGAAGGTCACCCCCTGGTCGTCCCGGGTGACGGTGCAGTCGGGTCTGAGCCACGGCCCTGCGGCGGCCACGTCGCGCACCCACAGTCCGCCAGGCGCCGGCCCCAGCAGCGGCTGGTCGTCGGCATGCAGCCCGCACAACCGGCCCTGGGCGTCAAACTGCAGGGACAGGCCGTCGCCGGTCGCGATTGTTGTCTGCGCTGCGCCCGCCGGAGTTGCCGGGACGGCGGGCACCACAGCCGGACTGTGGTCGAACAACATGCCGCCAGCGCCCTCAAGCTCCTGCAGGGACACGTCATCAAACCAGACGGTGCCGTGCAGTCCGTTGCGGAACAGCAGATTCACCTGCGCGTGCCGCACCGGCTTGCTGACCACAAACGCCTGCTCGGAGTGTTGCCAGTCGTGCGTGCCGACATCGAACGTGGCGCGCTGTCCCCACAGCGACGTGCCGTCCTGATACACCAGATCGACCCAGACCGAATACTCGCCGCCGCGGGAGCCTTCGACGCCGTCGGCCTTGCTCCACGCACCGACGACCAGCGGCTGTGCCCGCGTCTGGTTCAGTTCCACGGTCTGGCTCACCCAGTACAGCGTGCTGGCCGCGGTCTTGGCCATGCGCACACTGGCCTGGCCCGCGTGCACGACCTGGGTATCCACGGTCCAGTCGGCGGCCAGGTGGCTGTTCCAGCCGG
>DAISIS010000802.1:0-1805 GCA_036821925.1 Pirellulaceae bacterium | reverse complement strand
CCAGGCCCACAGCTCACCCAGCGTCGCATAGGTGTACGTGTAGGCGCTGCCCGCCACCGGCGCCATGGCCGCAAATTCCGAGTAACAGAAGGCCGCCAGCATGCAGGCGATCCCCGCGATGACAAAGGAGACCACCACCGCCGGACCCGCATCCTCCGCCGCCACACGCCCCGTCATCGCGAAGATGCCGGCCCCGATAATGGCCCCCACACCCAGCGATGTGAGCGACAGCGGCCCCAGCACGCGATGCAGCCGATGCTCGCCGGCCATCTCAGCCAGTAGAATCTCCAGCGGCTTCCGCCGAAAGAACTGCCGCCAACGCATCAAGGCCTCGCCGTCTTCGCGAATCACACCCGGGAATACAGAACCGCCAGCGTCGCGACGATTCTAACCGCTGCGCGCACGCCCCGTAAAGCCGGCGCACCCGCCGGCGCGACAGCCGTCAACGGCCGCCGCGCACAGGCGGCCCGGTTCCGCACACGCGTTCCCACCCCGGCAAAATGAGCAGCGCGAGAAAAACACGCGCACGCACACGGGGCAGCCAGAGCGGCTGGCGGAGATGTCCGTTACAGCAGGGGAGCATCCGCCTCTTCCAGCTCGGACTGCGTATCAATGTCCTTCGCAAAGGACACCACCGAACTGATGGAGATCACGACCGGGCGGCCGCCTGCCGCACGCCGATCCTGCCGGTGCAGAAAGGACCGGGCCAGGAAATCCTCCACCTCGCGGAGCGTGGCGTGCCCGCGCCGATAGCGGAAATAGCCCCGCACGCCGGTGTACGGGATCTCGAGGGTCAGCCGGGGCAACTGCAGGCGGGCGAGGTTGCGCAGATCCTGCCGCACAAGCGTCCCCAACACGCCGCAGGTCATGCCCAGGTACCGTTTCTCCAGCACACGATTCCGATAACGGTAGGCCAGCTGCAGCATCCGGTTGAGCAGGGCAAACCGCAAGGCGCCGATCCGCGCAATCACGAGG
This sequence comes from Pirellulaceae bacterium, assembly GCA_036821925.1. Lineage (GTDB taxonomy): Bacteria > Planctomycetota > Planctomycetia > Pirellulales > Pirellulaceae > JAAYDI01. The sequence continues at coordinate 830 of DAISIS010000802.1, read as the reverse complement.
TGACCCGGATAGAGCGAACGGGGAGGTTCACCAGCCCGCACCGGCAGGCGGTACGACGGCTTCCACGCCCCCGCGCCCATCGCGGACGGCTCACTTTCGATCATCTGCCACCAGAACTTCGCGCCGGCGTGCGGCGCGTAGTCCACATCCAGCAACTGCTGAAAGTCCGCACTCGAAGGGAGGATGTCGCAGGGAGCCACCGCCACCGGCTGCGTGGCCGGGAAGCGTGTCTGCAGGATGTCCGTCAGATGCCGCAGTGTCTGGATGAGCGCGCCTTCTACATGGCTCACCTCGCAGTCGACCTTGCCGGCGTACCACTGTCGCGGCCCCAGCAGCAGGGGCTCCGCAAACCGCTGGCTGGCGCGGATGCGCGCCACCAGCTCCGCCGCCAGGCAGCGCCCGGTCCGAAGCACAAACGTTCCCTTGGGACCGGCCAACATGGCGTCCGGTGACAGGGCAGCGGGAACCGCACCCGGGTGGGAGTCGCTGCCAGCCAGCACAATGATCGGCAACCGGTCAGACATGTTCTGCAGGTTCGACGTCACCTCAGCAGCCGCAAACGTTTCCACGCCAAGCCGCTTCCCATCCCACGCGTCTGGATGCGGCAGCCGCTCAGCGGACCAGTCGTCACGGGACGATCGTCACGGGACGATCGTCAGCGAATCTCGATCTCGAACAGATCAAACAGAGTGACAACGCGCATTTTAGCAAGTGTCACCGGTGACGGCAGGTCGAAGGCCGCCACAGAGAGAGCCGACGTGGCGTCCGCCGGAATGACGGTGGTGGCAAACCCCTCCCACGTGCCGGCAGCCGTCTCCCGCTGCAGCTGG
>DAISIS010000801.1:0-1806 GCA_036821925.1 Pirellulaceae bacterium | reverse complement strand
CACAGTGTGCCCGAGTGGAGCCGCAGCGACAAGGATCACAGCGCGACGCCGGACGATCTGCGCGACGTGTATCGTTTTGCCCAGTCTCTGGCGACGCAGTTCCGTGGCCGGGTGCAGGCCTGGGAGGCGTGGAACGAACCGGATATCTTTTTCTTCTCCCATCCGTCGAGCGAATGCGCGGCACTACAGAAAGCTGCCTTTCTCGGCTTCCGCTCGGTGGATCCGGCCCAGCTGGTGCTTGGCCCCTCGATGGCTCACGGAGCCGGCACGTTTTCGGAAGGGCTGCTCGAAAACGGCGTGGGCCAGTATCTCGACATCTGGAACTACCATATGTATGCGGACCCGTCCGCCTACGCCGGGCGGCGCGCAGGATTCCTGGCGCAACTCGCGCAGTACGATGTGGTGGTCCCCGACTGGATGACGGAAGCCGGCGCGCCGTTGAAGGGTCCGGAGGGGGTGCTGCCGCGGGAGGCCCGGATCGCGCAGGCGCAGTTCCTGTCGCGGGCTTTTCCCCAGGCGTTGGCTGCGGGCCTGGACCGGCACTTCTGGTTCGTGTTTCCCTTCCTGCGCGAAGGGACGGCTGGGTGGGGGCTGTTCGAGCCCCAGCAGCGTGCGCCGTATCCGGGCCTGGCCGCGCTGGCCGCCGCCACCTACGCGCTGGGCCGCGGTGACTGCCTGGGAACGCTCGCGCTGGCAGACGAAGCGGGGCGTGCCATCGCCTTTGCGCGCGGCGACGATTCGGCCGCCGTGGCCGTGTGGCGTGAGTCGGACGCGCCGGCCGACATTGCGCTGCCATTCCACTGGAACGACGTGCGGGAAGCACGCTCGCACCTCGGCACGCCGTTGCCCGCCGGTCAGGGACCGGCCGCCGTCCGCGTGGCGCGCGGCGCCGTGTATCTGATCCTCCCCCAGGCGGCGCTCCACGGAAGACTCACGCCGCCTGCCCGGACGCCGATCCCGCCGCGCACGGACGAAGTGAAACGCGCTATCGAACATGCGCCGCTGCACTCCCTGGTCGTCCGCCTCCGCGTTCCAGAGGGTACGCCCGACAAGACGCGCGATGCGTATCGTGTGCCGGCCGGCGCCGCGCTCACCCTGCAGGCGGAAGCCTACAACTTCGGGTCGCACGCGTTTGAGGGGCATCTGCAGGTGTCGGCACCCGAGGGGTGGCAGCTGGAACCCGTACAGGCCTCGGTCTCGGTGCCGCCCGGCCAGCGCGCTGCCGTGCCCGTGCGGCTCACCGTGGCGCAGCAGAAAGACCCGGTTGCGCTGCGGCTGGTGGCGCACTCGGCCGATGCGCAGAGCGCACCGGCCATGGTCCGCGTGTGTGCTGACCTGAACACGCTCACAGCGCGCGAGCGGCTGCCACTGAACATGGACGATCCTACGCGCTGGCAACAGCACATTGCCGGACACGGCACGATGGAAATCACCGCCAGTGACGAGGGCGGCGTACGACTGCACTTCAGCTTCTCCACCGACGGCGACAACTGGGCCTATCCGCGGGTCCCCTTCACACCGGAACTCGATCTGTCCGGCTACGACGCCGTGCGATTCGAGTACCGTACGGACACCACTGATCCGGGCCCGGTGCGGCTGTTCCTGTTCGAGTCCCAGGGCGCCGGCTACATCTCCAAGACCGAACTACCCGGCGACACCCGCTGGCGCAGGGCGACGATTCTGTTGTCGGAACTGGACCACGTGGCGCAGACCCCGCCGGACCCCAATGGCCGGCTGGACACCCAGCGCGTGGCGGCGGTCAGCGTCGGCGCAAACAGCAAGCCCCGCTCCCTGGTCCTGGAAGTG
>DAISIS010000800.1:0-1807 GCA_036821925.1 Pirellulaceae bacterium | reverse complement strand
TTGGCGCGGCTGACGCCGGTCAGCCGGGTGCGCCAGGTAGACGGGAGGCAGAACAGCTTCAGGAGCGTGCAGACGATGATCTGCAGGTCGAGCTGCAGGTCGGCCGTCTGGATGTACTCCAGATCCAGCCGGACCTTGCGCCGCACGCTGCCGGCGTTCGTATCGGCCGGCAGGTTCACCTGAGCCAGGCCGGTGATACCGGGCAGCACGCGCAGGCGCTGGCAGTAGCCCGGCACCTCCTCTTCCAGGATACCGACAAACTCCGGCCGTTCCGGGCGCGGCCCCACCAGGCTCATTTCCCCCTTCACCACATTCAGCAGCTGGGGCAATTCGTCGAGATGCGCTTTGCGCAGCAAACGGCCAAGCCAGGTGGTGCGGTCGTCGTCGGGCGTCGACCAGATGGGACCGGTATCCGCCTCCGCGTCACAATGCATGGTCCGCAGCTTGTACATCGTGTAGAGGGTTCCACTGCGTCCGACGCGCAGCTGCTTGAAGACCCCCGGTCCCTTGGACGTGGCACGGATCAGCAGAATCAGCACCCCGATGATCGGCAGAGCTGGCACGAGCATCGCAGCGGCCAGGATCCGCTGGGCGTAGTTCCCCCCTTGCAGATAACTGGAAACCGCCACACTTTCGCTGCGCTCGCAAACGCGGTGGAAGACCGCTTGCGGCGACGCAATCTCTGGTAACGTGCCTACGCCAAGACTTGTCATGATGCACACCTTTCAGCCGACATGATCCCAGGTCTCGAAGTCTGCCGGGGACGAAATCAGCGCGTCGAAAGCCTCTTCAATCACTTGGTGCTCAACTACGTGCGGACACCATATGTGTCCGGAGTACGGGGATCAGATCGCCGAGAAACAACCGGCAAGCATCTTCCTTGCTCACATCCGCTCCGCTCGGCAACACAGCGGCCAGTTGAATTTTGTACAGGAACGGCAGGCCGGCGAATCGGAAACGGCCCTCTTGTTCGGCGTCCCACGTCGTCCCATCGGACCAGCCGTAGTACACCCGCAGCAGTTCACGGTCCATGCTGTTCGAGCGGAACGTCATTGCCAGAAACTCGTCAGCCCGCTGCCCGCCCACGCGCACACTGGTCGGCTCCTTCGGCTGAATGATCGTATAGTCCCGGCTCGAGTAGCAGACCTCCGGGTTGTGCACGGCCGTCTGGCCGACCGGCCCGACGAGCACGAAGAAGGACACGCGTTGGCCGGAGACCAGGTGGACGTAGGTGCGGTTGACGTAGCCGTACGGCCGCAGCTGGCTGAGTTCCGTCTCGCTCAGCGGCTTCTTCTGTTCGAGTCGCCACGATCCGAACTGGTCGGGGAGCGATTCGAGCTGCTGCGCGGCCTGGCTAGCGATTTCATTGCCGCCCCACCGGTCGCTCAGGCGCCCGTGCAGGATGCCGGCCGCCGCGGTGATCAGCAGGGTCAAGGTCAGACCGATAACGAATTGAATACGGGTCATGGAGTCGGAGCCTCCTGGGCCGGGCCGGGAGCGGTAGGTTCGGGTGAAGGTGAGTTCAATAATCCCTGCATGTCGGCCATCAGCTGGCGATCGGGCTGGGTCAGCACCTGCTGTTCCAATCCGCCGGCGATCGCCTCGCGATAGTACCGGGCCGCTTCGTCCTGCTTGCCGATGCCGAAGTAGGCAGCGGCCAGGTGGAACTGGTACCGCGGGTCTTTCTTAGCCGTGCCGACGGCGAACTCCAGCAGTTCGACCGCCTGTGCCGGCTGGCCTTCGTACAGGAGGATCGACGCTTTCGTGTCGAACAAGTCCGGCCGCGGGCCGATGATGTCGATGGCCC
>DAISIS010000799.1:0-1807 GCA_036821925.1 Pirellulaceae bacterium | reverse complement strand
CGAGTGGCTGGACGTCAACACGATTGTCGAGCAAGCGCTCGTGCGGACCGTCGCCCCGCGGCTGCGGGCGGCCGGCGCGCGGGGGATCGTCGAGTACGCCATCAACAAGATCATTGACTGAAGAACCCCCGGAACATCATTGACTGGGCAGCACGGACACGGAAGACTTACAGCACGCTGAACCGCAGTGATGCAGGAGACATGCCGTGATTCGTATGCGATCCGCCAGCCGCCGGCTGGCTCCGTGCGGGCGTTGCACCCTCCGGGCAGTCCTGGCCCTCCTGGCCCTCCTGGCCCTCCTGGCAGTCCTGGCCCTGCACCGGGCAGAGGCCGCGCTGGGGGGCACCATCCGCGTCGCAGCCTGCCAGGCGCAGCCGCGTGTCATCGACTACCGCCTCCAGCCGCAGGAGGTGCTCGCGGCGGTGGACCAGAACCTGGCGGCACTCGAAGCGGTGGTGCACCGCGCTGGCCAGCAGCAGTGCGGGGCGCTGGCCTTCCCGGAGGATACGCTCGGACTGCTCCACTGGGTCGGCATGCACGAGTCGGCCGCGGGGGAGGTTCTGTCGCAGGCGGTGCCGCAGATGCTCGAACGACTGGGGCGTGCCGCAGCGGCCCATCGCATGTACCTGGTTGTCTGCAGCGACTTCGTGGAGGCCGACGGCGGGCTGTATAACACCGCGTTCCTCCTGGGGCGCACCGGGCAGGAGATCGGCCGCTATCACAAAGTCTGCCCGACCTGGTCCGAGTCGGGCGCGCGGCGGCAGGGGGGATCGCTGCCGGTGTTTCCGACGCCCGACCTCGGCACCGTGGGACTGGCCATCTGCTATGACCTGGTCATGCCCGAAACCGCGCGCTGCCTGGCGCTGGCCGGCGCCGACCTGCTCTTCTTTCCGACGATGGGCACGGCCGCCAGCGGCGGCGATGCGGAGCTCGGCGTGCAGGCGCTGCGCGTGCGAGCCGTGGAGAATTTCGTCTGGCTCGTGGTGGCGCACCGCGGGCAGGGGGCCATGATCATCTCGCCGCAAGGACGAATCGTCACGCAGGCTGAGGGGCCAGACGGCCTGGCGATCGCAGACATCGATCCGTTGGGCGGCCGCGAGGGGGGCGACGCGAGCAACACCCAGCACGACATGCGCGCCCGCCTGTTTCGCGAGCGAAACCCGGCCGCCTTCGGCCTGCTGACCGACAGTAATCCACCCGCACTGGCCAAGCTGCCGTTCGACCTGACGCGTCAGGAGGCAGGGCGCCGCTTCGCACGCCTGCTGACCGTCGGCGAAGAGGAATTCAACGCCGCGGCTAAACTGGCGCGGGCCGGTCAGACCGACGCAGCGATAGCCGCGTTCGAGCGGCTGCGGGCCGAATATCGCGACTCCTGGATCGATCGCGTCGCGACCGCCCAGCTGCAGCAGCTGCGCGCGGCAGACGCCCGGCCGCCGAGCGGTGCGGCCCCCCAAGACGCCAGCGCCGCACCCGCCGGTCCGGACGCGACCCCGGGTCTTGGGTGGAAGCCCAACCGCGTGCTGGTGATCGTCGGGGACCAGTGGGCAGACCCCTGCAGCGAGATCATTGATGGCGAAGGAGATGACGGACCGCCGACCAGCTACGTGAAGCGGGCCGCCGTGGGCGGCCGGTCCGGGACGCCGTTCTGGCACCTGGTCGCCTACCTCAAGACCTACGGCATTCCGTTTGACATCCTGCGGCTCGATCAGGCCAACCTCTACCTGAACTACTTCCTCAATCACCAGCTCGCACCGGCCTACGGGGCCATCCTCTGGGACGTCGACTCCGACGCCGTGCCCCCCCGCCA
>DAISIS010000798.1:0-1824 GCA_036821925.1 Pirellulaceae bacterium | reverse complement strand
GCGGTCCCCGTTGCCGCGCAGCACCTGCCGCCCCAGCTCCAGCGCGCGGGTCTCCGACCAGCCGCGATCGATCACGAACCGCTCGGCCAGCACTTTGGCCAGCACCCGCTTGTACATCCAGAACTTCGGCAGCCCGAACTCCAGCTTGTACATGTCGCTGTAGTAGCCGATCTGCTTCGTGCCGGGAACCGCCTCCAGCCGCGCCGCAAGATCGTGCTCGATGTAGGCCGGCGTGTTGGAATACCACCAGTGGCCGCTGGTCACCACATTGGGAAAGATCCAGGCGTAACTGGTCAGTTCCTGATTCGTCACACTGGCCAACACCGACACCGGGAAGGTGACCTGGGGAAAGGCATTGAATAGCTCCCGGTACTGGATGAGCGACACGCGGCTGTCGTACAGGTCCTGACCCTGGTACACGCCGGCGCGGTACACGCTGCGGTGGACCCCGATCATCAGATCGAAGGGCAGCTGGAAGTCGGCGCACAGTTCTGCGAGGGTCCAGAACACGAAGTGCGCCAGCGCCTGACGCTCACCCTCACCGCACTGCTGCGGCGCCCGGCAGACCGCATCCCACGCCGTTTCAGCGCGGCCCGCGCAGATCGGGACCGGGGCGAAGCCCGGCGGGAGCGAAATGGCGCAGGCCCGCGCGTGGCGGGCTGTGAAGCGGGTGAAGAGCCTGGCGAGCGCCTCGCGCAGGGCGCGGGGACTCGCGAGATCCACCCCCGTGGCGGCCGCCAGCCGCTGCCCGACCGCCGGCTCGTGCAGCCGGAACACGAGGTCGTCCGTGCGCAGACAGGGCACGTAGACGCTGGTGTCCCAGCCCTCCAGCGGATCGTCAAAGTCGTTCGTCAGCAGCACCGCCTCCAGCCCGCTGCGGCGCAGCACCTGCTGGGGCCAGTCCGCGGCACTCAGCGTGCGTAGCGCCGCGTCGTATAGCCCTTCCCAGTTGTCGCGCGTTACCTGCTCGTCGGCAAACCCGAAAAAAGACCGGGCGATGTCGATCAGCCAGCTGTACTGGATCGTGTTCCGCAACGGCTCCAAATGCGCCACCAGCCGCCGCACCTTCTCGCGCGGAGCGAGGCCTGGTTCCTCAATGTCCGACCGCGGCATGCCGGCCGAATGCGCCAGTTCGGTGTAGTAGTGGTATCCCAGGATGTCGGCCAGCGTGCGGGCCGCCGGCTGGTGCGGATCGATGTGCGTGTGTGGATCGATCAGCACGATCGTGTCGAGTTCATCCAACAAGCGTTCCCGCAGCGTTTGCGACATGCCACCACCTCCCCAGACTCCGCGCACCGGCAGCCGCGCGGACTGTGCTACACCGTCTGCACACCAGGCGGCGCCGCACCCCGCGCAGACGCTCCACAGACTCCTCGAGGAAACCTATCACAACGGCGCGGGGGGGTGCAACCGGTGGTGCCAAGCCGGACGCGGGCACAGGCCGCGCAGACAACGTCGTGAACGGGTCCGTCACCACGCGCGGACACGCTCCCCCGGCACGTCACTGCGGCAATTCTCTGCCCGCGGGATTGTCGCGCCGGCAGATCATGTCCTCGGTGATCAGACAGTCCATGTAGACGTCGCGCGCCGTCATCGGCACCTGCTCGGCGACCTGACACGCGAACGCGACGGCGATCTTGGGGGCGTCCTGGCGGGCGCGCGCCAGAAGCCGATCATAATAGCCTTTGCCGTACCCCAGTCGTCCGCCCGCACGATCGAAAGCGACCCCTGGCACGACGAACAGGTCCACCCGGGCAACATCGAGCCATCGCCCTTCACTCTGCCACAGTTCAGCTCGCGGCTCGAGAATGCCCAGCGTGCGTG
>DAISIS010000797.1:1216-1835 GCA_036821925.1 Pirellulaceae bacterium | reverse complement strand
GCACTGGCCCCACTCGACCAGAACACCGAATAGCGCGCATCGTTGTACGTCTGGACCTGGCCCAAAACGACTGGCTGCGCGTAGTCTTGGGCGTAGTTGCGGGTCGTCCCCACAAAGCTCCCCGCACTGTCGGTAGTCGTCGAGACGTATTTGACCGCCTCCATCTGCAGGCCGTCCGCGGCCGCCGTGTAGACTCCTTCTTCGGCTACCACATAATGCACGGTCACGCCTGGCACCGCGGCGGTCAGGCCATCGGTTCGGTCCACACGCAGTTCGAACGCGTTGCCCGTGGCGTTGCGCACCCGCGCCACCAGCGGGATGCTCGACTGCGTGTAGCTGGGGGTCGTCACGACGACCATCGACACGTAGTTCTGGGGCAGAGTGACCTTCACCCAGCTGTTGCTGACATTATTGACCACGCCGTGGGCCAGCAGCAGCTCGTCGTCAGTCACCTGCAGGGCGTCGCTGCCCGTGAGCAGGCCGGTGCCGGTGGCGGTGACAGTCGCGGTCTGGTTCCCGTCGCGCACTGAGTCGTTCACAACGGTGACGGCGAACGTTGCCGAGCTCTGGCCGGCCGCGATGGTTACCATCCACTGGCTCCCGTTCTCCGGGTTCTGCG
>DAISIS010000797.1:0-1206 GCA_036821925.1 Pirellulaceae bacterium | reverse complement strand
CGCTGCTCGCGAGCGTCACGGTCAGCGCGCTGGCCGTGCTGCCGCTGCGGGTGACGGTGGCCTGTGTGGTGCCGGCGTTTTCCGGCACGGCCGCCGCAGGTATGTCCACCGTGAGCCGGTCGGCGTTGACCAGCGTCTGGCCGGCCAGCACCTGAATCTCCGACTGCGTCAGAGCGCGGTTGTACACCCGCAGCTCGTCCAGCAGGCCGGCGAAGTAGCTCGGCGCGTTGCTGGTGCCGCCCGTGTGCAGCCGGGTGTAATCGGCCACCCGGCCGATGCCCGTATCGTCGCCGTGTGCCCACAGCTGCGACGCTGCGCCGCTGCCAAAGAGCGTGCCGTCCAGGTAGGCCTGGAGCCCGCCCGCCTGGACGCTCGTGCCGCCCTGCAGGACCAGGGCCACATGGTGCCACTGGCCCGACCGGACCTGGCCGGTCGACAGGTACGTTCCGGCCCAGCGGCTCTGGTTGGCTGCCACGTTCCAGCCGCCCACGTACAGCTGTCCGCCGTCGAGATAGATGTTCAGCCCGCGATCGGTCCCACCCTCTTCGAACAGCATCTGCCGGTCTGGGCGGGCCGCGTCGTCGGTGTTGAACCACAGCGAAATCGTGCGCTGCGGCACGGGCACGGTGTTGATGTCGGCCGAGTCGGGCACGGCGATGTAGTCTCCGTCGCCATCGAGCATCAGGGCCCGGTTGAGTCCCAAGGCGACGCGCGCCGCATTGCCGGCCACGGTGCCGGAATCGTCCGTGCCCTGCGGCGCACTGTCCGCGACGCGGGTGCCGCTCTGTTCGTCCAGCGCCCAATACGCGACCAGGTTCTGCTGCGAAGGTTCGTCGTCCAGCACGTCCAGCGCATCGTGCCCGTCCAGAGTCAGCGCGGCTGAGGCGGTCACGGTGATCCGCGCGTTGCCGTCGGCCAGCGTGTTGTTCACGGGCCGGACCTGGAAACTGCCGGACGCCGACCCGGCGGCGATCGTCACCGTGGCGGGTACTGTCAGCCGGCTGGCGTCGCTGCTGGTGAGTGTCACGACGAGCGGCTGGGTCAGATCCCCGCTGCGGGTCACGCTGCCGGTCACTGCTGCGCCGTTTTCCCAGACGGACTGCGGACCGATCAGCACTGCCAGCTGGCTGGGGGCGGCCAGCTGCGCGCTTGCCAGGTCGGCCACCTCTGCGCCGGTCAAAGCGCGGTTGTAGACGCGCACGTCGT
>DAISIS010000796.1:0-1837 GCA_036821925.1 Pirellulaceae bacterium | reverse complement strand
GGAAACAGATCATTACAGGAGCATGCGGCGGGATTCAGACGCTTGACGATGGAACGGTGTACGCCGTGGCCGATGGCAGCCTGTACCAGTGGAAAACCGGAACGGCGAACCCCCGGCGGCTGGACGCCGCAGGGATCGATGGTTCGATCACGGCGGTGGCAGCCGCAGTGCGCGACACCTCCTCAGTCGTTCACGTTGTCGCCGGCGGCGGAATACTCACGTCGGTCGATGAGGGCAGAACCTGGCAGGCCAGGCCGACTGCAGGCGGCCTCGTCGACGTGGTGATGGCTCGCAACCAGCTCACAACTGCCTATGCCTGCGACCGACAGAACGTCTATGTCACCAGGGACAGCGGTGAGACCTGGAACAGCACATTCCACTACGGCACGAATGCGCCGCACACCTGGATTCAGAAAGACATCTCCTGGGGTTACTACGTCACCAAGACGGGGCTTGGCTGCGGACAGGGAAGTGCCGATACCGTAACCGTCGCCAGCCAGGCGGAGCTCTACATCTCTAACGACGCCGGCGAGACCTGGGAGGCGCGGCATGTCAGAGAGCTCGGCGTCATGCCGGACGGCCCGGGAACCAGGAACGAAAGCGTCGGCCTGGAGGTCAGCAGCTGCTGGAACTACTACCTCGATCCGCATGACGCCTCGCGCCACTACTGCTGTTTCAGCGACTTTGGTTTGATCCGCTCCGTCGACGGCGGGAAAACGTGGGCATGGTCGGCTAGAGGCTGCCCGTGGTCGAATACGTTCTACGCATTGGCGTTCGACCCCCATGTGCAGGGCCGCATCTATGCGGCCGCGAGCAGCGTGCATGAAATTATCCACTGGATCGCCTGCACCCCTCCGAAACGACCGGGCGGCGTCTGTGTTTCCGACGATTATGGGGTGACCTGGAGGCCGCTGGCAGGTCTGCCCGCCGTGCCTTGTACTTCTGTGGTCATTGACGAAAAACACTCCACACCGAATGCCTCGGTAATCTACGCATCGCTGTGGAGCAAGGGGGTCTACAAGTCGATCGATTCCGGCAAGAGCTGGGTCCCCAAGCCCGGCGTCGGGAGAGCAGGGAACCTGCATACCTTCAAGATCACAGTTCATCCACAGACCAATGACCTATACGTCAATGTGTCGGCTTGCCGCGAAGGAGGGAATCGCTTTCCGGTAGCCGGTGGGTTGTGGAAGTCGTCGGACGGCGGCGAAACCTGGCAGGAGTTGACCGAGGGGCAGAATATCAAATGGTTGAACGGCTACTGTGTCCATCCGGCGGATCCAGAAATCATCTTCATAACGGGCGGTACCACCCCGCGCGACAAGCAGGGCGGCGTCTACCGGACGACCGACGGGGGCAGGAACTGGCACCGTGTGCTTGATGATTCTGCCTTCCAGGAAGGATTCACGCAGGGGCTCTGCGTGGAGATGAATCCGCGTCATCCGGACGTCGTGTTCTTCGGTTCGGTCTTTGGATCCTACATCAGCACCGATGGGGGCGACACGTGGAAGGTGGCAGAAGATATTCCGTTCCGGTCCTGCAATAACATCAACTTCGATTCGCAGGACCACCGGCGCGCGTACATCATGTCGGGCGGCGCCGGCATCCTCAAGGGCCCAGCGCCAGGGATCGGCGCACAATGAGTCAGGCCGGGAGCAGAACGGCCTTTGCATCGGCAGCACGGAGCATACCGGACGGGAAGGTACGGAAGCAGAGCAGCAGCAGTGGGCATCCCGCTTTCCCGCAGGATGTTGTGACCAGACATAGTCCGGCGTATGATGAGCGGATGATGTCAAGGTCATGTTCAGGTCGAACGGACGAAGTGCACGAACAGGTCGGA
>DAISIS010000795.1:0-1840 GCA_036821925.1 Pirellulaceae bacterium | reverse complement strand
GAACGGTCCGGACGATCGATTCTCTGGAGGGGGCGTGCATCCTGTCAATCCCGTTCGTCCCGTCGTGTGGCTCGATTGAGGCACTCTGGCGGCGGGACGTGGAGCCCGCCGGCTGCCCCCCACCCCGGGCATCCACAATCTGTCGTTCCCCTCGTGCTTGGGTACTTCGCCATTAGCCATTCCTTCCGTGCTTGGGTATTTCGTCATTAGACATTCCTTCCGTGCTTGGGTATCTCGTCATTAGCCATTCTCCCACGCCCTCGGCAGCGGGGTAACCGTACAGTATAATCGAGCTTCCGTCGCAGAAACGGGTTGGTCGGGCCGATCCGTTCTGCGGCTGGTGCGTAGAGTGAGTAATAGCCTGGGGCGGTGGGTCCCGGCGGGAGTAGCTGATTTGTTTGGGCCGGTGTTTGCGCGCGAAGCGGCGACGATGCCGCGTCGTCCCCGTCATTTTCTGTATCGGAGTCTGTACGTCACAGGGCTCTTGCTGTTGATGTGCACGGCCTGGCTGCGGGTGACGGGAACGCAGATCATCCTGACCGTGGGGGACATGGCCCGTTTCGGCACGATCCTGTTCCAGATCCTGGCGCTGCTGCAGCTGGCGTTAGTGGTGTTTTTCGCGGCGATGGGTGCGGCGAGCAACGTGAGTCAGGAGAAGGACCGCCGGACGCTGATCCTGTTGTTGTTGACCCGCATGACCAACTCGGAGCTGGTGCTGGGCAAGTTGTTTGCCAGCCTGCTGACCATCTTCTTCATGTTAGCGGCGGCGGCGCCTGTGTTCATGCTCACGACGCTCTTTGGTGGTGTGTCGTTCGCGCAGGTAGTCCGCGTGTATGCCGTGACCATTGTCAGCGCTCTGGTGGCTGGCAGTCTGGGCTCGACGCTGGCGTTCTGGCGTGAGAAGACCTTCCAGACGCTGTCGATCACAGCGTTGGTCTTGGTCATGTGGCTGGGCGTGTGGGAGGGGGTCAGTTTTGCGGCGGGCCAGGTGCGGGTAGCGGGCATTGAGGGGCAGGCGTGGGCGACGATGTTCAGTCCGTTCCGGGCGATCCTGGCCGCCGCTCATCCGGCGATGGACGCGGGCCTGAGCGCGCGTCTGCTGGGTGACGAGGTGAGTTGGTTCGTGCTGATCGCGTTGGGAGGCGTCCTGGTACTGAACGCCATCGCCATCGCGCGTGTCCGGGTCTGGAATCCGTCGCGTGAAGTGCGTCCCGGCCAGATGGGGCAGGACGAGGAGGCCAGCATCTGGGGGGTCGCTCACGACCTGGCGCAGGAGGCGGCGGCGGACGCGGCGGAGCAGGCGCGGGCGCGGCATGTGGACGCGCGCACCACGCGGGTGGCCGGCACCAGTCGCCCGGTGTGGGACAATCCGATCCTGTGGCGGGAGGTCTGCACGTGGGCCTACGGCCGCAAGGTGCTGATCATCCGTCTCACCTACCTGCTGCTGTTCGCAATGGCTTGGGCCGCCTTGCACTGGATCGTGCGTGCGGAGCTGGCGGCAGGACCGAAGGACGAATTCGCGTCATTCCTGCCGGCGGCGACGATGCCGATGGCGTTGTTCTGTCTGGTGAGCCTGGTGGTGGTCAACGCGCTGGCCGTCACATCGATCACCAACGAGCGGGACGGGCAGGCCCTTGATCTCCTGCTCGTGTCGGACCTTTCGCCGCGGGAATTCGTCGTCGGCAAACTGGGCGGCGTGCTGTGGGTCACCAAGGAGATGGTCGTGCTGCCCCTCGTGTTGTGCGGCTACCTCTGGTGGTTCGGGGTGCTGGACTTCGAGAACTTCGTGCTGCTGGTCAGCGGCCTGCTGGTGATGAACCTGTTCGTGGCCACGCTGGGG
>DAISIS010000794.1:0-1849 GCA_036821925.1 Pirellulaceae bacterium | reverse complement strand
TGGCGAAATACTTCCCGTCGGCGTCGAGCAGGTATGTGCGCGGCAGCTTGCGGCTGGCGACCTGCGCGAAGTACGCCCCATCCGCATCCAGCAGGCACAGCGTGTCCTCGCCGTTGTCGCGGCACAACTGCGCGTAGTCGGTGGGGGCGGCCCCCACGTGGATCGCCACGACCTGCACCCCCTCATCGGCCAACGGCACCAGCTCGTGCTGCATCTCCTGGAACTGATCGAGTCCATATGGATTGTCGGCACTCCAGAAGACGACCACGGTCAGTTTCCGGCCGTGCTTCTCGGTCAATGCACGCGGCGTACCATCCACGTCCGGGAGCGATCCGGCCGGCAGGCGATCCCCCAGAAAGACCAGGCACGACGCGCGGTGTTCCTGGCTGAACGCCAGGACGGGCGCATGGATTTCGTGCGCGGCGGGGGGCATTTTGGCCGCGGCGGCCCGCTCTTTCGATCTGGCCGCTGCGCGCCGCGCGTACTGTCGGGACAACTGCCGCAGCGGATCGCGTCCGTCGTCGCCCGACTGCGCTGCATCGGCGGCAGCGGGTTGGGCAGGCGCCTCCTGTGCAAACGCTACCAGGACGACCGGCAGCAGGAAGCCGAGTGCGAGGCGCGGCAGGGTACTCCGAGTTGCCATAGCGATATCCGTTGGGAAGTAGATCGAGTCGGTCTTGCACCCCAGTTTGTCGCGTTGGGTGGTATTCGTCAACGCCGGACTGCCGGGGCGTGCCAGTGTGGGGCGAGGCGGCGACGGCAGCCGCGACGGCAGCCGTTACGGCTGAGGTTTCTCGATGGTCAGACCCAGCTCCTGCAGCTGGCGGTCGTCGACCTCGCCCGGCGCCTCGGTCATCATGTCCATCGCCCGCTGCGTCTTGGGGAACGCGATGCAGTCGCGGATGTTGTCGAGTCTGGCGAACAGCATCACGATCCGGTCGATGCCGAGGGCAATGCCGCCGTGCGGCGGCGCCCCGTACTGGAGGGCGTCGAGCAGGAACCCGAACCGTTCGCGTGCCATCTGGGGATCGATGCCCAGCAGATCAAACACTCTCTGCTGCGCCCGGGAATCGTGGATTCGGATCGTGCCGCCACCGGCCTCGTAGCCGTTGATCACCAGATCGTAGGCCTGGGCGCGACACTGTCCCGGGTCGGAGTCCAGCAGGGCCAGGTCCTGCGGGCGGGGGGAGGTGAACGGATGATGCATCGCGCCCCACCGCTGTTCCTCCTTGTCGAACTCGAACATGGGGAATTCGACCACCCAGGAGAAATGCATCTGCTGCGGGTCGTAGAGCTTCAGTTCAGCTCCCAGCCGTTTGCGCAGGCCGTGCAGCGCTTTGCAGGTCACCTCCCAGGTGCCGGCCACGAACAGCAGCAGATCGCCGGGCTGGGCTGCCATGCGTTGAGCAATTTGCGCGAGCATTTCCGCCGTGAAATTCTTGGCGGCGGAGGATTCCAGTTGTCCTTCGTCCGTCACGCGGAACCAGACCAGTCCCTGGGCGGCGAAATCCTGCTTGACGTACTCGGTCAGTTCGTCGATCCGTTTGCGCGAGAAGCGGGCCGCCGCCTGCGGCGCCCGCAGGCCGCGGACGAAGTCGCCGCGGTGCGCGGCGCTCTGGAAGACCCGGAACTCGCAGGCGGCGGCCAGATCCGTGCAGTCGACAATCTCCAGGGCGAACCGCCGATCGGGTGCGTCGTGCCCGAACCGCCGCATGGCTTCGTCGTAGGTGATCCGGGGCAGCGGCAGTGGCACCTCCAATCCCAGGATCTCCCGGGCCAGGCGGGCCACCAACCCGTCGATCATGGCGATCACGTCCTCGGCGGTGACAAACGCCATCTCCAGGTCCAG
>DAISIS010000793.1:0-1850 GCA_036821925.1 Pirellulaceae bacterium | reverse complement strand
CCGGCTGCCAGCAGCAGACTCAAGAGAAGAGAGAACACTCTGGATTCAAGCTCTGCCCCCATGGTTCCTCACGTTTCACGTTTCACGGATCCCGCATCACGGACTCCCCCGCGCCACCAGCGGCAGGTGCACCCCATAGGTCTCCACATAGGTGAATCCTGCCGCCAACGCCGCACGTGCGCCGCTCGGATTGCGCACCGCGACCTCGACCGCCCATTCCCCATGCGCGGGCGTCGTGCAGAGAAGCTGCGTCGGGCCTGCTACCACCACAGATGTGCAGGTCGATCCGCCAAACGTCACCTGGACGGACGGGGCAGCTTCGGTCCCCACCGCCACCGTCGGCTCCGGGAAAACAAAGGCACGCACCCGCACATGATCGAACCGCGCGTCGAAACCGGCCACACCGTCCGGGCCATAGGTGAAATAGCCCTTGTCGGGGTCCGCCAGCGCGCTGCGCGTGGCGAGCGGGTGCGCCAGGTCGCCGTTCTCCATCCAGCGGACGGTGCGGATCCCTGAGTCACCGGCGTATCCCACACTGAACATCACACGGTCGAAGGTCGCCTGCGCGACGGTGCTGCGTCCCACCGCCTGCCAGCCGCCCGCGTAATAGGCGATCGCCTTCCCTAACGGGCTCCCCGAAGGTGCGCCTTGCAGCGCCATGACGCCGTCCGCCGCGCCTACGTTGGCCTTGAACGACGACGTCCCGGCCACAACGCTCAGCTCCGCGTCGATGGCAAAAGCTGCGGGATAGGCAAACCCCTGTTCCTCAAGGTGTGCTCCGAACTCGGCGTACTTCGTGCCATCGTTGGTCTGCCCCGCAATGCGCAGCGCACCGCCGGTCTCAGAGACCGTCACGCCGCTGTAGCTGCCCACACTCCAGTTCTTGGCAGACAGAACGCCATCCTCGAAATCATCGAAGAAGACGAAGGTGGCAGCGCCATCGCTCGCGCTGCTCAAATCGACGTTGCCATAGGTCATCGTCAGCGTACCGGTCCCCGCGGGGATCACCGGCACCCTGACCCAGGCCCGTGTGGCCGCGCTGTTACAGCCCTGCTCCAACCAGTAGCTCAGGTCACCGTAGTCATCGCGGAAGCGCAGATCACCGCAGTCTCCCCGCAGCTTCCCGGCAGCGATCAGGGAGGCCGAGTCAAAGATAACCGGCACCTGATAGGTATACAGAGGGCCGCCTGAATCATTCTGCAAAGTGATCGCGCGTTGGTACGTAGTGAGGGTAGTGTCGAAACGGCGGCCGGTCAGCGTCACCCGCGTGCCTCCTGCGGAGATACCCGAAGCCGGCGTGACGGTGTAAAGCGCCAGCGGCCCCAGGTCGATGCTCCCGCGCTGCACCCACGTTCCATCGCTGTTCAACCGCAACGAGACCGGCTGGGTACCGCTCAGGCCGTTGGTCGGGACGCCCTCGCACGTCGCCACGCCGCGATGCGCCGTGTAGTCCATCTGCGTGTGACACAGCGAGCCCACCGCACCACTGCTGCCAATGCGCACCTGAAGGGCATGCGGTACCTTGCGCCCGACCGGCAAATCGCTGAGCGTACAGGTCGCAGCAGCATCGCCGGTCTGCTCACAGGCGACGGCCACTGCCGGCAGATCACGCTCCCGGAGCAGCGCACCCGCCACAAAAGGCAGACGCCCATACTCCAACGCGCCGAGATCCGGGGCACCGACCGGTGCCATCGGTGGGTCCGTCACCGGGCTGCCACCATCGATCCCGGCATCTACCGCCGGAGAGTCGGGGCGCAGCCGGTAGTCCTGGGTGGCCCGGGCCACATAGATCCCGTCGCCCTCCCGGTTGTGGTCCGCCGTCAACCCGGCCTGGTGGAGATCGATCTCCG
>DAISIS010000792.1:0-1852 GCA_036821925.1 Pirellulaceae bacterium | reverse complement strand
CGCTGTCTTCGGGGGGCCGGGAATGTGCAGGCCGCGTGGCGACTTGGCTGCCACGGGCTCAACGGTGGGGGCGTAGTCCTCGCGGAACTTGAACGTGCGCTGGGGCCGTGTCCCTGCAGCCTCGTCGGCGTTTTCCACCGGAGGTGGCACCACCGGACTGCCCGACTTGGCTTCGGGCGGGGCGGCCGGTGCCAGGGGCGCGGGTGATTCGGCGGCGGGATCCGCGGAATCGGGTACCGCCGTTTCACCGTTGGGACCGTGGACCATCACCATGCTGCCGCACTTCGGGCAGGCGAGTATCTGTCCGATCGCCGAGCTATCGCGTACACGCAGACGCGTCTGGCACGTTGTACAGGAAATGGAAAACGGTTCCACGGAAGGCATTCCGCAAGGCAATGACAGGCGAGCAAGCTACCCCGTGCGGCCCGGCTGAGTCCTCCTGCAGGGCCATCCGGCCGCGACAGCCAATTGTACCATTGGATTCAGTCCTGTCGAAAAATCCGGGCGCCCTCGGCTGGTCGAGACACGAACATTGTGGGCTGTATGCCGGTTTTGTCGAGATAGCCGGCAACCAGACGCCCGGCGATCGCCGCCAGTCGGTCTGAGCGGACCAGGCTGACGGTGCAGCCACCGAACCCGGCGCCGGTCATGCGCGAGCCGTACATCCCGCCGGACAGGCCGATCTGGCGCGCCAGATCCACGACCAGGTCCAATTCCTCGCAACTCACGGCATAATCATCGCGCAGTGACTCGTGGCTGGCATACATCAGCTCGCCGGTAGCTGGCCAATCGCCGCGACGGATGGTGTCGGCTGCGCGCGTGGTCCGCTCGATTTCACCCACCACGTGCCGAGCGCGGCGCAACAGCGCAGGCTCCAAGTCCGCCTGGCGTGCGGTGAGCTGTGTCACGGTACAGTCGCGCAGCGAACGCACGCCCAGGCACCGGGCAGCCGCTTCGCACTGGCCACGCCGCTCGGCGTACTCGCCGCCGGTCAACGCGTGTTTGACGTTCGTGTTGGTGATCAGGATGCTCACGTCGTCGCCGCAGAGCGGCACCCGTTCAGCCTGCGCGGATCGGCAGTCGAGCAGGATCAGCTGGTTGGCGCGTCCCATCACGGAGCTGAACTGGTCCATGATGCCGCAGGGCACTCCGGCGTACTCGTGTTCGGCCTGCTGGCACAGCAGCGCTTTTTTCACGGGATCGAGCGTCTGCCCGGTGATCGCTTCGACCAGCGTGGCGGCCGCAACTTCCAGCGCGGCGCTGCTGGACAATCCACCGCCGACCGGGACTGTGGAGTGCAGGACGATTTCGAGCGGACCGGTTGCCAGACCACGCTGCTGACACAGATCCAGCACGCCCCACACATAGCTGGTCCAGTCGCCCTGGCCGCCGGGCGGGGCTCCGTCGGCCGGCCACGATTGGGTCTGGCCGGACGTCATGCTGCAGAGCGCGTAGTGGCCCGGGCCGGACGTCTCAGCGGGGGCCGCATCAGCCGCCAATACGACATACCGCTCGATCGCCATGGGCAGTACGAACCCGTCGTTGTAGTCGGTGTGCTCGCCGATCAGGTTCACGCGCCCGGGCGCCACCGTGATCCAGCGCGGAGGGCGGCCAAACCGGCGGCGGAATTCCGCCTCGGCTTCCTCTGCCAGTTGTGGCACGCTGAGGTTCTTCTCGATCACGCGACGAACTCCGTGGTCTGCAGGGGGGGCTCGCGGCGCTGCCCGCGACGCGCGCAGCCACCGGTCGACACGCCCGGTTATTGCTTACGTTGGTTCCTTGCGGCCCGCTGCTATCGTCCCGCTGGCCAGCCCGTCCGCTACTTGGCAAATGATCGCGGCCGCGGCCCGCG
>DAISIS010000791.1:0-1859 GCA_036821925.1 Pirellulaceae bacterium | reverse complement strand
AAAGCCGAACAGGAATCCGCCCAGCGCCGCGATGAAGCTGATCAGTGCCAGATAATTCCGCGTCCCCTGCGACGCGGCACCAAGCGAGTTTGCCATGGATTCCCTCCCCAGGAGGTCCACGCTGCGTGCCGTGAACCTGAGTACGACAGTGACGAACCCTGATGAGGATATCCGCAATGCACCCGGTGAATCAATCCAGGCGGGGAGACACCGGGGGACATTGAGCCCCGGCCGGGGGCGCGCCCCGTACGCCGCCCGCGTGCGCGCCGCCGCTGCGCCGGCCGCTGGCGGCCCGCACCGCACCACCTCCCCACCACTCGTCCGCGTCCTCCCCTCGGGTGCCCCGCCGCACGCCTCAGTAGGTCGCCTCCAGGTCCTGGCCTAGATGCCTCGCGTAACGCTTCTCCAGGAAGTCCAGCTTCGACTCGAGGTCGGCGCATTTCGGGCCCAGCGCGTCGCAGGCCTGGGCGACGTCGTCCAGCAGTGCGGCGAACTGGCCGATCGTGCTGCGGACAGAAACCAGCTCGCGCTGCTCCTTGACGACCACACGCAGCTCGTCGAAACGAATGTGGAGTTCCTGTATCAGCTCGGCGGTGTCGTCGCTGCCGCGCAGGTCCTGCACGAGCTCGGCCATATGGCCCCCCACGGCGAACAGCATCACGTTGACCGCTTCCCAGGCCGGCATCTCCGCCAGGCTGGCCATGTTCGTGAAGCTGTTCTGCCAGATGCTGTGATCGGGCGCGAACCCCCGGGACCCGGGCAGCCGACCGGGCGGCCCCCAGTCGGGCGTCTCGGCAGCGTCGCGCTGCTGGCATTCCCATTCTGCGCGGGACCGGCAGAAGGAGGTGGCAAAGCGATCGTCCAGCAGGCTGTTTTCCAGCTGCCAGATCATCGGCTGGCCACTCTCGGCCATCATCCGGCACAGCGGGCAGTCGTGGTCGAGGTGTTCGTGCCCCTCGGGAATGACGGCGGGCAACCGCGCGCGTTCCCGCGCGATCAGGGCCGCCGGGCTCTGATCGTAAAACTCCACCTGCGGCTGGTGCATCCATTCCTGCTGGAGCTGTTCGAGGTGGGCGATCTCCGCGGGTACGTCGGCCGGGCGCTGCGTGCCGTGACGGCGTTCGAGGTCGCACAGCAGCAACGCCACCAGCTCGTGATAGAGCAGGATTTCGTGCGTGCCGAACCCACCATAGCGATAGGCGTGCGCACGCATGGCCAGGCCGGGCGGGCAACGCTTGAGCAGCGACCAGATCTCGCCTTGGTCCTGCACGTCCCCATCGACGAACTCGTGTTTGGCCAGCAACACGTCGCGGGGGGACTTGCCGCGCAGGTCGTCGCGCGGCGTGAGGAGCCACCAGTCCTGGATCGCCGTCACCGGCGTCGCCGACTGGCCGGCGGTCGCCAGCCAGCGTGTGACGAGCGCTTCAGCCAGTTTCGGATAAAGCACAGCGCGGGCGTCCAGGTCCTTGTCCGGGGCGAAGGCCGGCCGGCGCCGCTCCGCCAGATCCCGCCAGTTCCGCACGTCCCGGGTGATCTGCCACTGCTCCGGAATCCGGTAGGGGAGCCAGACGTCAAGCGTCGTGTGCTGATCACAACACAGGACGCAACCCAGGCGGGGCAGTTCCGGCGCCGTGCCGCCGTGGACAACCAGCCGGGCCGTGAAATCGATGATCACGTGCCCGCCTTCCGTGCTCCGCGTCGCCAGCCCGGCGGCGGCCTGGGCAAAACAGAAGTCCACCACCGCAGGCTCCATGAACCGGCCCATGGCTGCCCGCAATTCGTCGATCATCACCGGTTCAGCGCTGAGTGCCGCCAGCGTCAGATCCACCAGGCCGTCATGGACCTGCACGTGGATCGTG
>DAISIS010000790.1:0-1863 GCA_036821925.1 Pirellulaceae bacterium | reverse complement strand
TGGGAATCGTCCAGCGCGACTGGCTGGCGGCTAACACCGCCGGACTCAATCCGGTCCGCTCGTTGCCCAGGACCAGACCGAACCGTCGGGGTCGGCCTGCCGTGTCGAGTGTTGGGGCGTGGGGGTCGACCACGCTGGCCGCCAGATGGATCGCGAACTCTGTGTGCAATCGGCGCAGATCGTCTGCCAGCTGGGGCGTCTGGTAGACCTTCAACTTCAGGGCCGTGCCCATGGAGACCCGCAGCACACGTCGGGAGAGTGGATCGGCCGAGTCGGCGCTGACCACCACCAGATCGACCCCGAAGGCGGCGCAGTTCCGCAGGATGCCGCCCAGATTCTCGGGATCGTGCACGGCAGCGCAGACCACGACCGTCGTCGGCCGCTCGGGCGGCGCCACCAGGCAGTCCAAAGCGGTGCCTGCGGGGCGGATGCCGCAGCCCAGGATCCCCCGGTGGAACTTGAATCCGATCAGCGACTCGATCAGCGTGTGGGGCGTTACGTACACGACCGTCTGTTCGGGGATGGCCAGCCGGTGCAGCTGGTTGTCGGCCACCACCAGCGACTCGACCTGGTAGGGACTCTCCAGCAGCCGGCCGACCACGAGGTCGCCTTCCGCGATGAACTTGCCAGCGCGGGCGGGGAGCCGCTTGTTGCGCAGGTCCAGATAGGGGCGGAGCCGGTGGTCCGTCAGTGAATCAATGTGTATCAGCGGCATGGTCACCTGCCCGGGCGCATCTCCATCGCGGCCGGTCCGGGGCCCTGGGGTGGCGTGGGACCGGGGCGACCCGGTCGTTCCGCCGGCGGCGTTTCGGACGGCGACGACGTGCCCGTACCCAGCACTTTGTGGAGCGCCTCGGTCAGACGTGAACCGTCGGTATCCTTTTTCAAGGTGATCACGCGAATGTCGCCGACCGGCATCGCCGCCCGATCCAGCGCCTCGATCATGCCGCCGATCACACTCATCAGGCTGTCGCCTTCCGTCGACACCAGCAGGGTATTGGACACGTCGTCCACGCCGATCGACAGCTTGCCCTCGAAGCGTGCCGAGGTGCGTGTATCGGCCGGCTGCTGATCGCCGAGACCGAACGGCGAAATGATCGTCATGCCACCGCCCCCCCGCTGCTGCTGGTCCCGCCCGCGCCGGCTCTCCTCCAGGGCCGGGTCGTTGGTGCTGAGCAGATCCCGGTACGCGTCCTTGATCACCCCGGCCACGACGCTGGCGCGGGAGTACTTGATCGTGAACAGCTTGGTCACCCGCGCCTTCTGCGAATTGACCGGTTCGGGCACGTCGTAGAGCTCAATCAGATCCTCGATCGTCTTCAGCTGATCGGGGTCAGCACCCTGCACCAGGATCGTGTTCGTGTCGATGTCCGAGATGAAGCGCAACGGACGCCGCTTCGAGAGTCGCCGGCTGTCCTCTTCAGACGTCGACATGGGCATCCCGAAGATGTACGACATCATTCGATTGCGGCCGCGATTCTCCGACGCCTCTTCGTCTTCGAAGAAGTCCTCCAGGTTCAGCACGACCCAGGTCGCCGACGCACTCTTCAGGCGGAAGATGTGATAGTCCTTCATGGGCGGCGCCATACGCACGGCCAGCTCCTCGAACTCGGCCAGCGCTGCAGCATCCTGGGACGAGATAATCAGCCGCCCGTCCGGACCGATCGATACGACGATGGGCGGGGCGGCCTGCGGGGGTGGCGCCGCGGAAGCGGAATCGGTCATTGCATGCTGGTCGCCCGACCGCCGCAGCAGCGCCGTCTGGTAGCGCAGCCCGGGCAGCCCGGTCAGCGCCGCTTGCGCCGCCCGGGCCGGATCGGGCGTTCCGGCCGGCTGCGGTGCCTCAACCGGCGGCGTCTCCGC
>DAISIS010000789.1:0-1866 GCA_036821925.1 Pirellulaceae bacterium | reverse complement strand
CGCCATGGTGCCCGCCAACACCTGGCAGGGTGGTCACCGCTGGCAGCGGTCAAGGCAGGGTGTCTGCCCGTGATCCGGTGCGCTGCGTCAAGCCGAGTATATGGGGAGCTGGAACAGCGCCGTGCACGTGGCACGGCTGCACCGGCAGTGAGTCTGAACCATCCTCCGCACCGACCGGTTCCCGGTCGCCGCCGGATTTCGGCTCGAAGAAGCGGTAGATCGCTGGCAGGACAAACAGGGTGAGAATAGTCGAACTGATCAATCCGCCGATCACGACGGCAGCCACCGGTCGTTGAACTTCTGCACCGGTGCCTGTGGATATGGCGCGCGGCAGGAGTCCCAGGCCGGTCGTCAGGGCGGTCATCAGAACCGGTCGCAGCCGGGTCATTGCCCCCTCGAACACGGCGTCGGTTGCTGCCATGTTCTGGCGGCGGAGATCGACAATGTAATTGACGAGGACGACACCATTGAGCACGGCGATGCCGAACAGGGCAATGAAGCCGACGCCGGCGGAGATCGAGAATGGGAGCCCGGAGATCCAGAGCGCCAGAATGCCACCCGTCGCTGCCATCGGCACGTTCAGGAAGATCAGCACGGTAAGCCGAACGGATCGGAAGGTGACGAACAGCAAGGCCAGGATCAGCAGGAGCGCCACGGGCACGGCAATGGCGAGTCGCCCCGTGGCGTCCTGGAGGTTCTTGAACTGGCCGCCCCAGGTCAAATGGTATCCGGCAGGCAGCGCGACCTGCGCGTCCACTGCCTCCCGGGCTTCGGCGACGAAACCGGCCAGGTCCCGTCCGCGCACATTGCACTGCACGAGCGTCCGCCGCCGGACCGAATCGCGGCTGATCTGGGCCGGTCCCTCCTCCAGCTTCAGCTCCGCCAGCTGTTCCAGCGGAATCTGCCTCCCCAGCGGATCCGCGATCTTGACCTGGCGGATGTGCTCCAGATCCTGTCGCCATTCAGGCGCCAGGCGGACCCGCAATGGGAACCGGCGTTGCCCCTCGAAGACCTCGGCTATCTCGACACCGCCAACAGCTGCTACCACGTCGAGCACCTGCCGCGCATTGATGCCATAGCGCGCAAGCTGGTCCCGTTTGATCCGCGCAGTCAGATAGGGGAGGCCAGCAATCTGCTCAGTTCCGATGTCCGCGGCCCCGGGGATGCGTTCCAGCACGGCCGCGATCTCCTCCCCCTTCGCAGTCAACGTCGGCAGATCGTCGCCGTAGAGGCTGATGCCCACGTCGGCCCGCACCCCCGCAATCAACTCCTGGACACGCAATTCGATGGGTTGAGAGAAGCTGTAAGCGTTGCCGGAAGTCTGCGTGTCGAGAGCGTGCTGCATGGCGGCCACAAGCTCGTTCTTCGACGCGAATCCACGCCACTCGCTTCGTGGCTTCAAGTTGATGATGATGTCGGTGAGATTGACCGTCATCGGGTCGGTGGCGATCTCGGGTCGACCCGTTTTGGAAATCACCGACTCGACCGGCTGGAACTGGTGCAGCACTCGTTCAATGTCCCCGGTCATGGTGACGGACGTTTCCAGCGACACGCTGGGAAGGCGCACAGCCTGAATGGCGAGCGCTTCTTCATCCAGTTTGGGCACAAAGACGGCGCCCAGATCTTTGGCGACCCACAGGCTGGCGGCAAAGATCGCGAGCGCTCCGATCGCGACAGGGAGCGGCCGAGCCATGGCTGAGAGCAGGATCGGGCGATAGGCCGCTTTGGCCCCCCGGATTAGCAGTGTGTCTTTGTCTCGCACCCCTCGGCCGAGAAAGCTGGCCGACAACACGGGCATCAGTACCAGCGCGAGCATCAGGGCCGTTCCCAGGGCGAATAGGACCGTCCAGGCCATGGGACGGAACA
>DAISIS010000788.1:0-1881 GCA_036821925.1 Pirellulaceae bacterium | reverse complement strand
CGTCGCAGAGCGTGACATGTATCTTCCGGAGTCGGCGCCGGGCGCGGTGAAAGGCGCGACGCGTAACGGCCTGTTGCCGATCGCTCAGCGGCGTCTCCTGGGCGAGACGGACGTGCACCCCGACGGCTCCTTTCAGGTGAGCATTCCGGCCAACGTGCCGATCGAGTTGCAGGCGTTGGATGAGGACGGGATGGCGTTGCGGTCCTGCCGGTGGATCTGGTCGAAGAACCTGGAACCGCGCGGCTGCATCGGCTGCCACGAGGACGGTGAGGCGACGCCGGAGAACGCCATGGTCGCGGCGATGGGCCGCCCGGCGGTCGCGTTGACCCTGCCGCCGGAACGTCGGCGGACCGTGGATTTCCGGCGGGATGTGATGCCGATCGTGGAGCAGAAATGTGTCGCCTGCCACGGCCCGGACGGTGCCCCGCCACGGCTCGATGGCGGGTCGGCACCGGTGCCGCCCGACGGCCTGTTTAATCGCGCGTATGTGAGCCTGCTCGCGCCGGCCGGAGCGTCACAGGCGGGTTCCGGACGCGGTGCGTATGTGGACGCGGGTCAGGCGCGGACCAGTCCGTTAATCTGGCACCTGTTCGGGCGCAACACGTCGCGTCCGTGGGACGGTGAGGCCATCACCGGCCGGCCGGCCAAGGCGATTCCGGCGGGGACGATCACCCCACTGACGAAGCGGGAAATCCGGACTTTTGTAGAATGGGTCGATTTCGGGGCGATGTGGGATGGGATCCCCGGGCCGGACGCGGGCGCAGCCGGCCCTTCTCCAGCCGGCCCTTCTCCAGCCGGCCCCTCTCCAGCCGGCCAAGGGAGGTGACTATGACGCGGCGCAGTGCGTTCTTGTGGATGGTCTGGTGTGCCGTGGGCAGCAGTGTCGCGTCCGGTCAGAACCTGGTTCAGCTGACCGATGTCACCGACGCGTCCGGGCTCACTTTCCACCACCGGTTCGGGGACGACAACCTGAGCAACATCGTGGAGGGTTCCGGCTCCGGCGCCGCCCTGTTCGACTACGACGGCGACGGGTGGCTGGATGTCTACTTCGTCTGCGGCAGCTGGCACAAGGACATCAACGACACGCGGGGGCGCAAATACCGAGGGAAGCTCTCCAATCGTCTCTTCCGCAACAAGCAGGACGGCACCTTCGGAGACGTCACCGAACACGCGGGCGTCGGCGATCCGGACAACTTCGGATTCGGCTGCTC
The DNA here is from genome assembly GCA_036821925.1 of Pirellulaceae bacterium. Classification (GTDB taxonomy): domain Bacteria; phylum Planctomycetota; class Planctomycetia; order Pirellulales; family Pirellulaceae; genus JAAYDI01. The sequence goes on along the minus strand of DAISIS010000788.1, from coordinate 670 downwards.
GGCCGCCGACTACGACGGCGACGGCGACCTGGATTTGTATGTGCTGAACTATCAGAAGAACGTTCTGTTCCGCAACAACGGGGACGGCACGTTCACCGACGTGTCAGCGCAGTCGGGGCTCGACAACCCGTTGTGGAGTCTGAATGCGCCCTGGTTTGACTACGACGGCGATGGCGATCTGGACGTGTACGTCGTCAACTATCTGGAGTACGACAAAGGGGAGTTCCGCGCGTTCTACGCGGCAGCCGGTTATCCTGGCCCGCTGAGTTACACGGGGCAGGCCGACGTGCTGTACCGCAACAACGGGGACGGCACGTTCACCGACGTGACGCAGGAGGCCGGCATCGTCGACCTGGATGGCCGCGGCATGAGCGCCACGGTGACCGACCTGGACAACGACGGCCTGCTGGACATCTACGTGGCCAACGACGCCACCGACAATTTCTACTTCCGCAATCTGGGCAACGGCCGGTTCGAGAACGAGGCGGTGATCCGCGGTCTGGCGTTTGGCGAGGGAGGGCAGGGTGTCTCGTCAATGGGCCCGACGGTGGGGGACATCGATCGGGACGGCTGGCTGGATCTGTACATTCCCGACATGGGCTACGGCTGCCTGCTGATGGCCCAGGAGGGGTTCTTCGAGGACTGGACGGATCGCTCGCGGCTGGCAGTG
>DAISIS010000787.1:0-1885 GCA_036821925.1 Pirellulaceae bacterium | reverse complement strand
GTCTCTCGTCATTCGTCCTTCCCCCGTCCTTGGGTCTCTCGTCCTTCGTCCTTCCCCGTGGCACATCGCCGCGCTGTGGCATTCTGCCCCACCGCCGCCGGGCGCGAACGGCCCACTTCCCGCCGGTTTCTGTTTCGGCGCTTGGCACGCCAGTTGCATACTCAGCAACGCGTTCCGAAGCGACGCGCTTCGGCACAGGCAGCGCAATTGAGGCTGCAGCAAGAGAACACGCACAAGGTGGAGTGAAGAGGGAGGAGTTACCATGACGAATGCGATGCGACAGATTGGAATACGGGCACCGCGACGAGCCGTTCTGGGCGTGGCGGTGCTGGTGCTTGCCGCTGCGGCCACGGCCGGAGCGATCTGGCAGGACCACGCCACGGCGGGAACTGACCAGCAGGCGATTGCCGCCGTGGCCGAGACGGGCAAGGCCTTTACAGCGGTGACCAAGAACGTGGGGCCGGCCGTCGTGTTCATCCGGGCGGTCAAGCAGAACGTGATGACCGGCAATCTGCCCGGGCCCAACGGCCTGCAGGGGCAGATTCCCGACGAAATGCTGCGGCGTTTCTTCGGCGACCGCCTGCCGGACTTCCCGATGCCTCGCCAGCCGCAACCGACGGTGGGTGAGGGGTCGGGATTCCTGATCTCCCAGGACGGCTACATCCTGACCAACAACCACGTGGTGGGTGGCGCCGACAAGCTCGAGGTCACGCTCAGCGACGGGCGCAAGCTGGACGCCCGGTTGGTGGGCACTGACGCTCGGACCGACGTGGCGATCATCAAGGTCGAGGGCAGCGGTTTGCCCGTCTTGCCCATGGGCGACTCAGACGCACTGGAAGTTGGCGAGTGGGTGCTGGCGATCGGCAGCCCCTTCGGGCTGACCGGCACCGTCACCTCGGGCATCGTGAGTGCCACGGGGCGGGCTGGCATGGGGATCACCGATTATGAGAACTTCATTCAGACGGATGCGGCCATCAATCCGGGCAACTCCGGTGGGCCGCTGGTGAATCTGAAGGGAGAGGCTGTCGGAATCAACACGGCGATCGTGAGTCGCAGTGGCGGTTACAACGGCATCGGCTTCGCCATTCCCATGAACATGGCCCGGCAGATCTGCGAGCAGTTGATGGAACACGGGTCGGTCACGCGCGGCTATCTGGGTGTGATGATCCAGGCCTTGACGCCCGAGTTGGCCAAGTCGTTCGGCTTGGGGGAGGTGACGGGAGCGCTGATTGGCGATGTGAGCAGCGACGGGCCCGCGGCGGCGGCCGGACTTCAGAGAGGCGATGTGATCGTGTCGCTCGACGGCGAGCCGGTGAAGGACGTGACTAGTTTCCGCAATCGGGTGGCGATGATCCGGCCGGAAACCAGCGTCAAGCTGGAGGTGCTGCGCGACGGCCAGAAGCAGAGTGTCTCGCTGCAGGTTGGTAAGCTGCCGGACAGCGAGTCGGTGGCCAGCGGCGGGAAGCAGGCAGTCGAGTCGTCGTGGGGGCTGAGCGTCCAGACACTGACCGAGCAGCTCGCTGGTCAGCTGGGCCTGGATCAGGCTCAGGGGGTCGTCGTAACGGGTGTGGACCCGACGTCGGCCGCCGCGGCGGCGGGGGTCCGCCCCGGCATGGTCATCACGGAGGTGAACCGCAAACCGGTGCGCAGCGCCCAGGAATTCGACGCAGCAGTCCAGTCCAACCCGGACGCCCAGACCCTCCTGCTGCTGGTGCAGTCAGGCGGCCACACCCAGTACCTCGTGCTGGAAAAGGGGCAATAAGGGGCACGAACCGCAGGGAACCGAACACGGCCGCACCAGTCTGGCGAAGTAACTTAACCTAGCCCTTTGCCCTTCGCCAGGCTGAGCGCCGTGTTCGCGACTCTGCGGTTCGTTTTTTTTCTT
>DAISIS010000786.1:0-1891 GCA_036821925.1 Pirellulaceae bacterium | reverse complement strand
GCCGGGGCGCAGCACTGCCGGCACCAGCAGCGTGACGCTCTGCCCGATCACTTCGTGCGGGGCGTAACCGAAGACCCGGCTGGCCGCATCGTTGAACGACTCGATCGTCCCCTGCTCGTTGATCGTGATGATGCCTTCGGCCGCCAGCTTCATCACCGCTTCGAGCCGCGCCATGTTCTGCTGCTGCTGCACCAGCCGCTTGTCGTGCTCTTCGATGGCATCGATCGCCGCCTGGGCGTACGAGCGTTTCAGCGTTTCACGCTCGGCCAGCAGGTGCACGATGCGGGTGCGCAGCTCGCCATCGACCGCCTCGCCGGGATCACACGAGGTGACGGCCGCCACGGCCAGCAGGTCATCAATCTCGGACGGCAAACCGCTCATCGCCCTCACTCAGAGCTGGAACAAGCTGGCACTGGCAGCCAGCTCCTGGTCAAGGTCCGACGCCAGGACCACAATGTCCTCGCGCGTGAGCGCCAACTCCCGCACCGTGGACGGCGAGATCTTCACAAGCTTGAGCCCGACCGAGGGAATCCCTTTGAGCGTGCAGATCAGGTTGGCCACCTCCACGCAACGCACGATGTCCCCCTGCGCGCCCCGGTAATTGGCCGACGTGTGGTGAAACCGGATGGCGGCCTGGGCCGCCTCGGGAAACCGCCAGCTGGTCGCCAGCCGCGCGCCGAGCGTCGTGTGGTCGAACCCCAGGTGCCGCTTCTCGGCCGCCGCCAGCGTCTGCGACTCGTCGAGCGACTCCAGCAGGGTCGCGAACGGCCCATGCGCGTACTGGTCCTCCAGCACGATGCCGATGTCGTGCAGCAGCCCTGCCAGGAAGGCCTCCTCGAAGTTCTTCATCTTCCGCCGCATGGCGATCATGCGGGCACAGATGCCCACCGACACCAGATGCTGCCACAGCTGCGCGCGGCTGTACGGCCCGACCTTGTCGCTCTGCTGGAATAACTCGCTGACCGTGGCCGTCAATGCCAGATTGCGCACCTGCCGCAAGCCGAGAAACGCAATCGCCTGCTGCACACTGGTGATCTCTCGCCGCATCGCGTACGCCGACGAATTGACGCATCGCAGCACACGCGCCGTGAGCGCCGCATCCGTCTCGACGATCTTCTTCAGGTCGGCTGCACCCGACTCCGGGTCGTTCGCCACCTCAATCACCTGCAGCGCTACGTGGGGCAGCGTCGAGACGCCCTCGATCTGCTGCACCAGCGCGTCCAACGTCGGTTGCTCCAGCTGGTCCACCTGGCCCGTTGCTGTCATCCTGATCCCCCGCTGCTTTCTCGCTGCCACGACAACCACCGGACCTGCGCCGCACAACCGGTGCCAGACGGCACCGGAAGAGTGGGTTAATACGCAGGAATGTGTCTATTCCACAATAGCTCACGCCTGTGCGCAGGGCTGGAATTGTGGGGATGATTTTGCACGGCGGCACTGGCCGTGGCTGGCGCAAAAAAAGGGCCGCCCACAAACGTGTTTGCAGGAGGCCCTCGGGCATGACGCGGAGACAGAATCATCCGCCATATCGATCTATCGGCCGGTTCGGGCCTGGAATTCGGTTTAACCACTAGCAATGTGTATATACCGCTGGTGCGGGCTCCCCGGGTGGGCCACGCCGCGGGAGCATGCGGTGTGGCCGGACCTTGGGGGGGGCGGGGGGCGGTCCGGTGGTCGCCGGTCCGGTGGTCGCTGGCCGGGGCGCGGAAGGAGAGGTCGAGGGGGCTGGGCTGGGGGTGGTGGCGGTCAGGAGGCTGTGGAAACGAGGTCGAGCCGTGCCAGTTCCAGCAGTGCGGCGCGAGAGTCTAGCCCCAGTTTCTTCATGATCCGTGCGAGACGGTTCTCGACGGTCCGGACGCTGACGCCGAGTTCCTTGGCGATCGTGCTGTTG
>DAISIS010000785.1:0-1891 GCA_036821925.1 Pirellulaceae bacterium | reverse complement strand
CGATGGGGTGACAGACATGTGGCACACGTAGAGCAGGGCCCGGTCAATTCCCGCGCCCGAGCATCTGGGGGAGCAGCGACAGATCGAGCGCAGCTCCGAACGTGACGGGCAGCTCGAGGGCCGCGCGGAGCCGGACGACGAACTGCGCGCGGCGGATCTCGGTGGCCCCCATGCGGACCGCGTGGGCGGTCGCCTGCTGGATGTCAAACAGCGCAAACCCGCGTGCCCGCAGGTGGGCGACAAGCGCCACGAGGGCCACTTTCGACGCATCCCGCGCGCAGTGAAACATCGATTCCCCGGCAAAGAACCCGCCCAGACCAATGCCGTAGAGCCCGCCGGCCAGCGCGTCATCGCGCCAGACTTCCACGCTGTGCGCGTGCCCCGACGCATGCAGCTGGCTGTACACGCGCAACATGTCCGCCGTGATCCAGGTGCCGCCGTCCGTGGCGCGGGGTGCGGCACACCCGGCGATCACCCGGTCAAACGCCCGATCGCTGGTCACGTGGAAATGACCGCTGCGGATCCGACGCGCCAGGCGGCGCGACACATACAGGCGATCCAACTCGATGACCGCGCGCGGGTCCGGCGAGAACCACGCCAGAAGTTCGTAGCCCCGCTCGACGATCGGCCACGGGAAGACGCCCCGCCGGTAGGCTGCCAGCACGCGGGCCGGGGTGAGTCGCCCACCGAGCAGCAACAGACCGTCTTCGGTGGCCGAGGACAGCGGCGGAAACTCGTCGTCGTAGCGGTACGGACTCATCGCCTGAGTATCCCACAACCTCGATCCACTCGCACGCCGGGCGGCGAATTGTCGCGGCGCGCCCCCAGGGGAGGGGCCGCCCGCTCTGGCAACGCGTTATAATGCATGACATGAGCGCAACAGGTCCTCATGATCGTACGATCTCCGAGATCGGTGCCCAGCCGGCCGACGCGTGGGGAAGCGGCGAGGGTGCGTACGGCGGGCCGGCCGCGCCGCTTGGCTCGACGGGCCAGGACAGCGCCGCGTCCGGCCGCGATCGCCTCGGCTGGCTGCTGAGTGCGAGTGCCTTTCTCGTCATCCTGAGTTTCTTCCTGCCGTACACCGTCGAGAAGATGACATATGCGTTCACGCGTGGCAAACAGCGGGCCTTGTACGAGACGGCCGGCGAGAAGCTGCAGCACGTCGGGCTCAACGACCTCTCCCAGGCGTACCAGCTGGTGGCCAATCGGGTCGAGCCGAGCGTGGTACACATCAATATTACCACCACACGGGCCGACCGTGTACGCGTGCCCGACACCGCCGGGTGGCGGCACGCGCCCACCGGCCAGGGATCCGGCGTGATCGTCGATCCCGACGGGTACATTGTGACCAACGCGCACGTGCTGTGGGATGCGCACCAGATCCGGGTGCGGCTGAGCGATGGGCGGACGATGCTGGCGACAGTGGTCGGGACCGACCGGGCCACCGACATGGCCGTGCTCAAGATTCCGGCCACGGGGCTGATAGCCGCCGAGTGGGGTAACAGTGACGAGTTGGAGGTCGGCGCGCTGGTGTGGGCGATCGGCAGCCCGCTGGGGCTGGAAAAAAGCGTGACGTTCGGCATCCTGAGCGCCAAACACCGGTCGTTCAGTGCGGAATCCGGCCAGGGGTCGATCAGCATCACGGGCACGGCGGGCCAGTCTCCGTACCATGACTTCCTGCAGACCGATGCGGCCGTGAATCCCGGCAACAGCGGCGGGCCGTTGATCGATTCGCGAGGCAAGGTGGTCGGGATCAACACGGCCATTGTGGGCGAGGCGTACCAGGGGATCAGCCTGGCCATCCCCAGCAATATTGCGCGGCCGATCTACGAGCGGAGCGTGCGGGACGGGCGCGTGGCGCGCAGCTGGCTCGGGGTGCAGCCGCGCGACG
>DAISIS010000784.1:0-1894 GCA_036821925.1 Pirellulaceae bacterium | reverse complement strand
CTATGCGCAGGGGGTGAATGACCATGGCGACGTCGTGGGCTACTCGGAAACGAGCGGCGGGGAGGTGCACGCCTTCCTCTGGTCGGCCGTGGATGAAGTGATGCACGATCTGGGCGCGTTAGGGGGCCGGCACAGTCGGGCGGCTGCCATCAACAATCAGGGGGTGGTCGTTGGTTTCGCGCAGACGGCGGAGCTGGCCGACCACGCGTTTGCGTGGGATCCGATCAGCCGCACGATGCGCGACCTGGGTACACTGGGTGGGGCGTGCAGCTACGCTTACGACGTCAATGACGACGGGGTGGTTGTCGGGCATTCGCAGACCGGCGATGGCCAGGTGCATGCGTTCCGGTGGCGCGCCGGGGCGGGTGAGTTGGCGCGAGTCGAATCGCTTGGCGGTCTGATCAGCTATGCCTTCGGCGTCAGCGCGCGGGGGCAGGTCTCGGGCTATTCGCGGCGGCCGGGCGGTCCATACCACGGGTTCGTGTGGGACGCGCCGCGCGGCGAAGTGGTTGATCTGGGCGCCTTTGCGGATGACTTCAGTCTGGCCTATCACCTGGCGACGGATGGACGAGTTGCGGGCTACGACGTGGCCCCGCACGGCCCGAACTTTGCCGTGCGCTGGAATCCGTCCACTGGGCGGCTGCAGGATCACGCCGTGATCGGCAGCGGTTTCGAAGTGGCGTGGGACGTCAATGCGCAGGGAGTGGTGGTGGGCTGCACGGCGACTCCGGAGCAGACGACGCACGCCGCGATGTGGCGACCGGTGCCGATGGCGGACGCAGAAGGTGAGTCGGACTGCTGCGTCTGTCCGTGCAGCGCGTATGAGCCGGTGGTTGCAGAGCCACTGGATACCGATGTCGGTTACCAGATCGGTCCGGTGGGGCTGGCGGCGCCGCCGCGGTCGGCCCCGGGTGGCTTTGCGCCGATGTCCAGTGTCTCACGCGGCAGCAGCGGCTACTTCGGCCCCGGCGTCGGCAGCGGCGCCTATGGCGGCAGCGGCGGCGGCTCGTCCCGGCGTGGCGGCAGTGCGCCCAGCGGCGGTGACGGTGTCGTACCCGAACCGGCCTCCGTCGTCGGCTGGATCACCGGGCTGCTGCTGTTGGCCGGCTCCGCGGCGCGGCGGCGGCGTGGAACGTCCGTCTGATCGGCTCACTCGATCTTCCACTCGAGAATGCCTGCGGAGAAGCCGGGCTGGAGCTGCACTTCCATCCGCAGGGCATCGGTTGTGACCGGTTCGAACGTGATGCGGTTGAAGGCATCTTTCGCCACACCGAACCCCGACGCGTTGGCGACTTCCCGCCACGCGTCCCCCGCGCGATAGAACAGTTTCCACGCGGCGGGGATCCGGCACTGGCCGACCGGCTCATCGTCGAACCAGTACACGGCCGTGCCCTGCACTGTCATCGGCTGAGCCAGTTCGTACTGGACCCATTCGGTGGTCCCCTGGTGATCCCACCACGTGAACCGCGGCAGCGACTGATCGCCCGAGTTCTGGGGTTCGCGGCCGTCCACGAGCGCCTGTACGGAGTCGTGAGTCCAGCAATGCGAGGCGGACGGCACCAGCAGATCGCTCAACTCCAACGGCTGTGACGGACCGAGTGTCTGCGGGTCGAGCGGGCGGTACAGACGCCCCTCCCAGCCTGCCTGGTCTGGCTGGGGCGCACGTGGGCGGCCGTCCTGCCGGACCCACACGGCCATGGGGCCCGCAGCGCGATGGTCCCACGCGTAGTAGGGGACTGCCGTGACCTGCCGGTCCCCCCGCGCCTGGGCGCTTATCACGGTGATGCCGCCCAGCAGATCAGCTTGCCGCTGCAGCGTGCACTGGGGGTCTCGTTCGAGCATGATATGACGGACCTCGCCACCGTTGTCCGCCGCTTCGCAGAAGTACACCAGC
>DAISIS010000783.1:0-1901 GCA_036821925.1 Pirellulaceae bacterium | reverse complement strand
CGAAGGGTCGCATCCGTTCGGTCCAGGGCAGTTCGAGCGTCGCGGACCCCATCAGCGAACGGGGCCACTCGATGCGCGAGCCGCGGCGGGTGTAGTGGACGGCGGACCAGGAGACGCCGTAGGCGACGACGGTGGCGAGGACGAATGCGGGCAACGCGACCCATACGGGCCAGGGCGCGGTGGAAGTGAGGAAACCGGCATCGATGAGGTTCGCCGCGTTCAGAAGTGCGGCGCCGAAGGCCACGATGATGACGGCGACGACGAGCGGGAGCACGACGTACCGGAGCCAGTCGAGCACCTGCACGAGCAGGTACAGGGCGCCGATGAGCACGACGGCGGTGGCGTACTGCAGCTCGTCCGACACGCCGTTCACCTGGGTGCACAGGGTGAAGAGGTGCATCGAGAGGGCCATACAGCGGTCATGCAGCCCGTAGGGGAAATACGCTTCCCAGCCCTGCTCGGCCACCGGCACGAAGAAGACGGCGCCAGTGAACAGAATCGGAGCCGTCTCGCCGGCCGCGCGCGACACCTGCAAGATGACCCCGGTCAGGATACCGCTGATCGAGTTGGGCAGGACGATGGTGCGAATGGTCTGCCAGCGGGACGCGCCCAGGTTCCAGCAGGCCTCGCGAAACGACATCGGCACGGCGGCCAGCGCCTCACGCGTGCTGGTGATGATGACCGGCAGAGTCATGACCGCCAGCGTGCAGCTGGCCGCCAACACGCTCTTGCCCAGGCCGGCGAACAGGACAAACGCGCCGACACCGAACAAGGCGTGGACGATGCTCGGCACGCCGGCCAGGTTCACCACCGCCAGATTCACGATCCGCGTGAACCAGTTGTCGCGCGCATACTCGTTGAGATAGACGCCGGCCAGCACGCCCAGCGGGGCCGCAATCAACAGCGAGATGGCCACGAGGTAGAACGTGCCCACCAGCGGCGCCCACACGCCCCCCGTCGTCATGTAATCCTGCGGGTTCTGCACGATGAAGGACCAGGCGAGGGCCGGCCAGGCTTTGACCAGCAGGTACGACAGGATCGCGCACACCGGCACGATCAGGGAGATGGTGATCAGCAACAGCACGGTCCGCGCAGCCGCTTCGATGATCCGCTTACGCAGCTCGTGTCGGTTGGCGCTGAACACCGGGCGCTGCACCAGCGCGATGCATTGGGACGGGGCCAGCACCAGTTCGCCAGCCGCGTGCCTCCGCGCCAGCTCATCCGCCGCGTCCGACCAGTCGTCCCACGGCTGCAACTCGCTGCCATCGCCACCCGCAGCACCGCCGTGCGACTCGACGTGAAAACACCACCGGGGCCGGGCATCGCGTTCCGGTTCCTGGCCCGGCCGCACGCAGGCAATCTGCACCCGGATCGTCGGCTGCGCCGGCCCCACGGCCGCGTCGCCATCCGCACCGGATGCCTCCGACGCCCCCGCCTGGGCCGCGTGCCGCAGCGCTGCGGTCAGCGTGTCGAACCGCGCTGCGGGGGCGCCGTCACGGCAGACGACGTACTGCCGGTCGCGCTGCGCATTGTCAGGCACGTCGTTCACTGCGGACCCCTTTGACCACCACATCAGCCACGAAGTTCACGACAAAAGTCACCGCGAACAACACCAGCCCGATGACGAACAGCACCCGGTAATGATCGCCCCCTTTGACCGCCTCCCCCAACTCCGACGCGATCGTCGCCGTGAGCGTCCGGACGGGATCAAAGAGACTCTGCGGGATCAGCACCGCGTGCCCGGTGGCCATCAGCACCGCCATCGTTTCGCCGATCGCCCGTCCGATGCCCAGCAGCACTGCGGCCAGCAGCCCGTTCTTGGCAGCGGGGAACAACACGCGGACAATCACTTCCCAGCGGCTGGCACCCATCGCCAAGGCTGCTTCCCGATAAGCGTCGGG
>DAISIS010000782.1:0-1903 GCA_036821925.1 Pirellulaceae bacterium | reverse complement strand
ACAGGCCCTCCATTGTCGGACCTGCGCCGCCCCCAGGCAATGCGGAATTGCGCACAAGACCGTATGTCCGACTGAGGCCCCGATCTCCGCGTAAGCCGGGCTTACACCGCCAGCCGGACACGGTTGCACTAAGTGCGGGAGATCGGTACTCTGGACCCGATGCTTGTTGTGCCCCAATAGACTCCTCCGTATTCGCTAAGGCCCTCCAGCATGATGGTTCCTGGTTGCGCGATGCTCCTTGGTATCGGTCTGCTGAGCGCCGCGCTCGCAGACGGCGTGCCAAACGAAACGCAGCCGCAAGCCGCCTCAGCACGCCATGATTGGGAGTTGGCTTGCGATGTGCAGTCCTGGAGAAAACTGCCCTCGACCTGGCCGGAGTACTTCGGAATCCACTACAGCACGCGCCCCGGGCCGTGGAGGACGGTCCGCGGTTATGCCGGGCCGCACGTCGGATTTCCCCACGCTGGTCGGCCGCTGGGCCAAGGGCAGCCGGTGCGGATCGGTCCCTATAGCGGCCAGCCGGTGCAAGTTGCGCTGGAGGACATTCGTAACTGGAAACGGAGCGAAGAACAATCGCTGTCCACCTGGATTCCGCAACTGGCAACCGACGATCGTGCAGCGATCTACGTCACCAGCGGCCTGTTCGATTCCCACGGCCGGCAGTTCCCCAAGGACCTCGCCTATTGGACGATGCGCTTGTGCTACCAGCGGCCGCAGGCCGAGCGGCATATCTACTGGCAATGGGGCAATGAGATCAACGGCGATCATTTCGACATGCTCACGCCCGAAGAACGGGCCGCCATTCCCGGCACCTCGCCCTGGCGATTCTCCAATCTACCTGTCAAGCAACAACGCTACGTCGAATGGTATCTGGCCCCGGGCATCGAGGCCACGCGCCGCGCGTCGCAGGACGTGTTCGGCGACCCGCGGCGGATCAAGATCCTCTCGGGCAGTTGCGCCAACAGCTACAATCCCCGCTTCCGCGAGTGGTTCTACGGTATCCTGGATCGCACGATCGAAGGCGAGCAGGCCCCAAGCCTCAAGGGAACTAAGGTCTGGCAGCACCTCGACGTCATCACGATCCACTATCCGTTCGCCGCGGCCGACCGCAGCGGTGGCGGCTCCGCGGTGCTGCAGGAAGTCTTCGATCGCTATGTGAGAGCCGAGAATCCATCCCAGACCCACCGCAGCCAGCCTGAACGGCCGCAAGAGGCCGGACCGCCGACAGGTTCCGGGACCGGCGTCAAAGTTCTCTCCCCGAGCCCTCTGCGCACGGTCGAGCGGACCGGCGCGACCGACGTGCCGATCGGTTTCGGGTCCGGCTCCACGAGGGTCACCGGCCTGTGGGTCACTGAGGAGCACGGCGATAGCGCGCAGGGAGCCGTCACGGTGATCGATCGCGGCCTGCAGTACCTGGATTGGGTCGCCAGCAACGGGTTGAACGCCGAGCAGACGCGTCTGTGCTGGTGGGGGGCGGATCGCCAGAAAGCCGGCGGCGCAGGCACCGCTGCCGCGGAACTCCTGGGCCATTTCTTCGCCCACCGGCAGTTGGCCTGCCAGCGGCAAACCCTGGGCAGCGCGCCGACCTACCTGATCGCCGGAAGCCAGAAAGGACGGATCGATCGGCTCTTGGTGGCGATCGTGCCCACGGCCGAACAAGCCCTGGGAAAGCTCACCCTCGCTCTGCGCGCCAGTCGAGCCGATCAAGCGTGGAGCGCGCAGGCCGTCCAATGGTCGGCGAAAAAACCGGCCGAAAGCTGGAGCCTGGCTGTCGCGCCGACGTCTGGCAAGCTGATCATCACCCTGGACCGCACGCTCCAAGGTCCGCTGACGCTGCTGCTGCAGCCGGCTCAATAGTCGTTGGGCAGACGCTTGAGCTGCTCCATGGTGAACACGGGGCCTT
>DAISIS010000781.1:0-1943 GCA_036821925.1 Pirellulaceae bacterium | reverse complement strand
GTTCTGCAACACGCTCAATCCGCAATCCCTGGTGACGGAGCTTCTCCGCGATCTGCAGATGACGGCCGGGTGACGCGGGAGTCGGGTGGCGGGCGGACGGGTTTCAAACTCCCGGCGGTGGGTTGTGGCGGTGCTGGGATCCAGCACGCGGATTCCCGTGGGCCCGCGCCGGTTGACTGGTGGGTGGGGCGGGTGTCCCGACCCGGCCCAGCTGCCCGCCGAGCTGTCGGCCCTGCACCGGCACGGCGTGGCGCCTGCGGCTATTGCCGCGGCTGGCATCGTTGCAGCATTCTGGTGAGTTTCTGTTGATCGAGCGGCTTGATCAGATGCTCATCGAAGCCGGCGGCCTGGACGGCGTCGCGATCGGAAGTGCGGCCGTAGCCGGTCAGCGCGACGAGCCGGATGCCGGCGTGGCGGGGATCGCTGCGGATCTTCCGCGCGACCTGGTACCCGTCGATGCCCGGCAAACCGATGTCGACCAGCGCCGCATCGAACCGGTCTTGCTGCAGGATCTCCAGGCCACGGCGGCCATCCTGGGCCGCTTGCACCTCGCACCCGTAGAGTTCGAGCAGGGACTTGAGCATTTCCCGGCTGTCGGCATTGTCCTCCACGATCAGGATGCGGCGGACATCGCCGGGGCGGTCCTGGTCGTGCGGGGCAGGCGCGACCGCGGCGGCCGCAGCGCACGCGGGGAGACGCACGACGAATTCGCTGCCGGTCCCCGGTCCGGCGCTGTGGGCGGTCACGGATCCGCCGTGGAGCTTGACGAGTTTCTGTACGAGGGTGAGTCCCACGCCCATACCGCCATCGGCGCGGTCGAGCGTGCCGCCGGCTTGAACGAACAGATCGAAGATGCTCCGCAGCATGTCGCCCGGGATCCCTTCGCCCGAATCGCGGACGCGGATCACGACCTGTTCGCCTTCGTGCCGGACGGTCAGCCGGATCGTGCCTCCGGCCGGCGTGTACTTCATGGCGTTGTGGAGCAGATTCACCTGGATCTGCTGCAGCCTGGTGAGGTCGCCGTTGACGATCAGCGGGGCCGGTTCAACTTCGACGATGAACTGCTGCTCGCGGTCCGCGATCTGGGGGCGAACGACTTCCAGCGCAGCGTCGACGGCTGTCCGCAGGTCGCAAGGCTCCAGACGCATGTCGATTTTGCCCTGCATCACGCGCGAGACGTCCAGCAGGTCTTCCAGCAGGCGTGCCATGAGGTGTGTCTGGCGTTCGATGACGCCGCACGGTTGGGAGCAGACGCCGCGTGTCTGGCAGTTCTTCTCCAGCACCAGGGAGGCGTTGAGCAAGGCGCTCAGGGGATTGCGCAGCTCGTGGGACAGCATGGCGAGGAACTGATCGCGCCGCTCGACAGCCTCGTGGCACTGGGTCTCGGCCGCCTTCCGGTCGGTGATGTCCTTGGCGATGCTGGCGATGGCGATGGGTTGCCCTGACTCGTCTGTAACGAACGACAGGGTGAGGAGGACGGGGTGCAGTTGGCCGGACTTCGTGCGCCGCACGGTTTCCACGTTCCGCACGGCCTCGGCGTTCCGGCAGCGGGGGCGGAGTTCGGCGGCCCGCTGCCGCTCCTCCAGCGGCATCAGCAGGTCCAGGCTGCGGCCGACCAGTTCCTCGCGGGACCAGCCGTAGAAACGCACCGCTTCGTCGTTCATATGGATGACCCGCCCGGCGAAATCCTCGATGATGATCGGATCGGCGCCATCCATGAACACCTTCGACATGAGTATCAGGTCGCGTTCCGTCTGCTTCAGCAGGTCGACGCCGACCAGGGTGACCACCACTCCCGTCACGGCGCCGGTGGCGTGGTACGGAAGCAGGCGGAGCAGGTACCATCGTCCCTGGCGGTCGCGCACCTCGCGTTCGACGGGCGTGTCGGTGGCGAACACTCGGGTCACATCGTCCACCAGCCCTTCGTAGTCGATGTTGCTGGC
>DAISIS010000780.1:0-1958 GCA_036821925.1 Pirellulaceae bacterium | reverse complement strand
CACTCGCGACCGTTGCATTGCGTATCGATCCGCGGACGACCACCGAACCCGACTGGCTGTTCTTCCTCTGTTCGCCTCTTGTCCGCCTCTTGAATAGCCAACAACTCAACCGCCGGAGCAACACACCCGGCTGATCTCCGGAACCACCGCCGGCGGACCCGCAACGCGGGCTGCGAAGATCTGTCACCCGCACTCGCACTGGGCCAGCCTGGCCTCGGCCGTCAATTGTTCGGAATTCCTGCGGGGCGCGTGTAAGATTCCGTGTCGGGAGTTGTGAGTATAGTTAGCGCGTGGGGCAGATTGAAACAGCTCTGTGGCGGCTGGAGCAGGACGCGGCCGGGTCCTGGTGAGTCCGCTTGGTCTCTCTCGTTGACAAAGGAGTCTCATTGTGAAGAGGAAGAGCAGCGCGCACGTCTGCAGCAGCGGATAGTGGAGATAACCGAACAGCAATTTCAGATCAAGCACGAGGTGCGGCAGATGGAGGTCGACCGACTCCAGCAACAGCTCACACAACTACAGGAACAGCTTCAGCGCCGCGAGGAACGCAAGAAAGAGATCGTCAGCCGGCGGGTGGCGGAGTTGACCGTTCAGGATGACCCCCTGCGCTGGGAGCCCTTGACAGCGCCAGGTGCGCGTCCTGCGTCCGCTGGCCCTGCGTACGCTGCGCCGGGCAACTGGGTGTTCCCCGGGGGGCCGAGCACGATGTATCCGCCGGGTCCGGGTACAGGCCCGGCTGCGCCGCCGACTGTGCCAACCGCGGTCCCCAATCTCCCCTACCCGCCCCTCATCGGCAAGCCTGCGGCTCCGCGCGCCGACGACGCTCGTGCTCCGTCCATGCCGACGATGCGGGACCCAGCTACGGCCGCTGTTCCCTCCGTGACGGAGGCCGAGGCACGGCTGGCCATCGCCGAGCGAGATCTGGCACGCGTCAAGACCTTGTTCGAATCGGGGACCATTCCAGCCGATCAGTTCGCGCACGCTCAGGACGCCGTGCAGCTCGCCCAGCTCCTGCTCGAGGAGGCCCGCCAGGATCACGCACTCAAGGTCAAGATGCTGGAGCTGGACATGCGCGAGGCGGAGGCCGCGTGCGAGGCGGCCCGGGCCGAGTTGGACGCGGTCAGGCAACGCAGCGCAGGAGAGCTGGAAACTGCCGATGGAGCCGCTCAGCTGCGGCGTGCGGAGGCGGTCGTGCTGGAGACGCAGACCGAGCTGGAACGAAAGCGGCTCATCTTGCAGCGTCAGCTGCAGCGGGCGCAACCTGCCACTGACGCAGCTGAGCTGCCGGTGCCGTGAAAGTGTCTTGCTCCGGCGCGTGGGCAGCGTTAGATTGGGTGTGTTCGTGCCGAGCACGTCGCGACGTCTATCGTGTGTTCGCGCCGCAAGGGGTAGACACTCATGATGCGGTCAGCGCCCAAGTTCGTGTGGGGGGTGGCGTGGTTTGTCGGGGTGGCCTGGGGCCTGGGGGTCTTGGCTAGTGCACGGGGAGCCGTGCCAGCCACGCCAGCGGAATCGCAGGTGCTGTATCTGCACACGGAGTTTCTCCCTTTCAAGCGGCCCGTGGAGCACGGCAGGCCCTGCCGCCTGGGACGCGAGATCGTGCGGCAGGCAATCCTGCTCGCTGCCCGGGAAGAACTCGGCCTGGTCACGCGCGACGAGACGCTGCAGGAGTCTCTCCCGCCGACGGCCAACGTCACGCGTGTGATGCCAATCGAGCGCGCGGACACGGCGGGCAAGTGGCGTGTTAAGCTGGCCGCGTTGGACGATTCCGGAGCCTCCTGGGAAACCACCTACGCCTACGACCCGGATGCGCGGAAGCCGTATGGCGACATGCTCGTCCAGCTGGAAGTCGATTCGCGCGGCACGCTGCGCGAGGGGCTGCGAGCGGTCTGTCTGCAGGGAGCGACGCGGCCGCCGCAGGATGGCCCCTCCCCCGGTCCGGAGATCGAGGCGTTGCTGGG
>DAISIS010000779.1:0-1968 GCA_036821925.1 Pirellulaceae bacterium | reverse complement strand
CCGTGGCACCCGAGTCTTGAGTGTTGACGAAACACTAGAACATACTGCGCGGCGGACTCCGTGGCGGGATGGATGTCGCAACAGTGCGGTTTGCGCAGCACTGCTGGACGGCTTTTTCAGAGGCTGAGCCCCTACAACCGGCAGGACGTGTCTGCTCGTTGACTCGCGAACAACCGGCGCCAGCGACAGGACGATGGAGAGCCGCCGCCGCACCGTTCGATAAGACCAGAGGCCGCATCGCAGGGCGGTATTTCTTGATGGAGACGGCGCACATGGAAATCAACCGCAATCAGTGGATGATGATCGGGCTCGTCATCCTGGCTCTGGGCATCCAGTTTCGGATGGTCGATTCGTTCGTTCTCAACGAGAAGACGACGGAGGTCATTGCGAAGCGTCTGCACAAGAACGACATGGTTGCCAACACCTTCATGCCGGCCTTCAATGTGCCGACTCCGCCAAGCCACCGCGTCATTCGCCCGCCACGCTGGCTGGGCTTCATGATGATCTCGGTCGGTGCGGTCTTGATGCTTCACAGTCTGGCCATGCCCAAACCGGGCTAAACCGGTCACCTGGCGCGCGTCGCACGAGCAGGCTCGAGGATCCCCGGCCCCCAACCACTCTCGGTGTCGGGTCTGCCGTTGACTTGTCGTTGGGCGTCGGAAACACTGTACCTCGCGACGGGGGTCCAGGATGACGCCGGGACGAACTCGCCCAGGATGCCGGGGGTGACATGGTCAACGCCCACACCAACGCTCAGGCCACAGACGCCGACACGCCTCCCCCCCGGGGCGCAGGGGGGGTCTGGTCTCCCAGTTTCCTGGGGCTGCTGCTGACGCAACTGCTGACGGCCACCAACGACAACATTTTCCGGTGGCTGGCGATCGGGATCGGCAAGGACTACGTGACGCCGTCGAACGTAGGCAACATCCTGATGGCGGGGACAGCCTGCTTCGTCCTGCCCTATCTGGTGTTGGCGGCGCCGGCCGGCTACCTGGCCGACCGATACAGCAAGCGCAGCGTGATTGTCGGGTGCAAGATCGCGGAGTTGGTGATTATGGCCCTCGGGGTCATCGCGATTGCGATGCCGGCGAGCCACGCGGTGAACCTGGTGTGTCTGTTCGCGGTTGTGGCGTTGATGGGAGCCCAGAGCGCGCTGTTTTCGCCGTCCAAGATGGGGATCATACCCGAGCTGCTTCCGGCCGAGCAGATTTCGTTTGCCAACGGTCTGTTTGGTTTGATGACGGTATCGGCGACGGTGATCGGCATGGCTGGGGGGAGCTGGTTGAGTCGTGCGAGCGGTCTATATGGCAAGGAGCGCTGGTGGATTTCGGCGGTCGTGCTGATAGGGGTGGCGGTGGCCGGCTATGCCGCGAGCCGGCTGATCCGGCCGTTGCCGGCGGCCAGTCCGGGGCGGTCGTTCCCCTGGGATGCCGCCACTCAGACGTGGCGCGACCTGCGGACGCTGGCGTCGAATCGGGCGTGGTTGCGGGTGGCGTGGGGGGTGGTCTTCTTCTGGTCGGTGGGAGCGCTGGCCCAGCTGAATGTGGACCAGTTTGCGGCGGAGGGTGGTGCGCTGCACGAGACGGACAAGATTCCGCTGTTGATGGCGCTGGTGCTGGGTGTGGGGACGGGCAGCGTCTTAGCGGGGGTCTGGTCCGGGGGGCATGTGGAGTTGGGGATACTGCCGCTGGGCGCCTGCGGCGTCGCGGTCTGCTCGATGCTGTTGTTCACGGTTACGGGGACGGTGCTGGAACCTGGGGCCGGTCTGTCGCTGGGGCTGGCCTGGGTGCTGCTGTTGTTATTCCTTCTGGGCACCAGTTCCGGGCTGTTTTCGGTGCCGCTGGAAGCGTACATGCAGCATCGCAGCCCGCCGCTCCAGCGTGGTTCCGTGCTGGCCGCCCTGAACTTCCTGGTCTTCCTGGGCATCCTGCTGGCTGCGCTGCTGTTTGCCGCGTTGCGGCACCCGAC
>DAISIS010000778.1:0-1969 GCA_036821925.1 Pirellulaceae bacterium | reverse complement strand
GCGGCGACCGCCAACCTGGCGATCGTGGCGTTTGCGGCAGATCGGAACCCGGCCCAGCCGGATCGGCTGCAGGCGTTCGTCAGCGTGGCCAATTTCGGCTCGGAGTCGGCCACTGTTATCGTGGAACTGCTGCTCGACGGCCAGTCGCTGGATCTGGTCGAGTTGTCGGTGGCGGCGAGGGGCGAGAGTGGCTGGCACTTTGACCTGCCCGACCTGGACGCGGGAGTGCTGCAGGTGGTGCTGGAGCGCGACGATGCACTCGCGCTGGACAACGTGGCGTACGCGGCGATCAATCGCCCGCGGCGGGCCCGGGTGCTGGTTGTGACAGCGGGCAACGAAGCGCTGCGCATGGCCCTGAACACGCCGCAGGTGCAGCAGATCGCCGAGGTCACGTGTGTCGAGCCACCGATCCTGACGGAGGCGACGCACCTCCGCCAGGCCGCCGCCGGCGCGTACGACCTGATCGTGTACGACCGCTGCCAGCCGGCGGAGTTGCCGGCGGCCAACACGCTGTTTCTCGGATCGCTGCCGCCGGGGGGCGCCTGGCAGGTGGGGCCCGTGGGGGACTTGCGGGCGATCATCGACATGGATCGGGTCCATCCACTCACGCAACTGGTGGACATGACCCATGTCAAGATCGCGGAGGGGCGGCCCTTGCAGCCGCCAATCGGGAGCACCGTCCTGTGCGACTCGGTGCTCGGGCCGGCGCTGGCGATCGCGCCGCGCGACGGACTGGAAGACGCGGTGCTCGGTTTCCCGCTGGTGGTCGAAGAGAATGGCGAGACGATGCCCAACACCACGTGGCATCTGCGTCCCAGTTTTCCCGTGTTCCTGTACAACGCCGTCCGCTACCTGGGAGGCAGCCACAGCACGCTGGCCACGGCCAGCGCTGCACCGGGCAGCCCCGTCACGCTGCGTTTCCCGGCGCAGATCGAGTCGGTCACAGTGCGGGACCCGCGCGGCGCCGTGAAGCCGCTGCAACGCTCTGGCCAGAGTCCGTTCACCTACGCGGACACGCACGTGCTGGGCGTGTACGACGTCGACGCGGGGCCGCCGCACACGGTGCCCCAGCGATTTGCCGTGAACCTGTTCGATCCGCGGGAGAGCAACCTGCAGCTCCGCTCCAGCCTTGAAATCGGGCATGAGACGGTGCCGGCCCAACCGGCGCTCCAGCCTGCGCGGCGCGAGTTGTGGAGATGGTTCGTCCTGGCCGCGCTGATCGTGCTGCTCCTGGAATGGTACATCTACAACCGCCGCGTGTACCTGTAGCGGCCCATGCCCGCCTGCGCCGGCGCAGCGGCCGCCGCTGCCGGTTGCGGAGCCGATGGAGTCTGTGGGATAATCGGGCTGCGTGACAGCCGCTCAGAGACAAGCAAGACCCTGCCCGACGGAGCATGCGCTATGCCATCGGTCCTGATTTCCATGTTCACGCCGGCCGTGGTGCTGGCCGTGTCCAGCTGGTCGCTGGTGGCCTGCGCAGCGGAACCGATTCCGAACCGCATCGTCGTCCTGACGTTTGACGATGCGGTGAAGTCGCACTACACCGTCGTGCGCCCCCTGCTGCTGCAACACGGATTTGGCGCCACCTTCTTCATCACGGAAGGATTCGACTTCGCCGCGAACAAGGCCGACTATCTGACGTGGGAGGAGATCGGTCAGCTCCATCGGGATGGTTTCGAGATCGGCAATCACACGCGCGATCACGCGGCGGTCACTCCCGACCAGCTGCCGCAGCTGGCAGAACAGGTCGAGAGCATCAGCCAGCTCTGTCTGCAATACGGCATTCCACGTCCGGTGTCGTTTGCGTATCCCGGCAACGCGTTTCAGCTCGAGGCGTTCCCAATCCTCACCGCGGCCGGGATCCAGTTTGCACGCCGCGGGACGGAACCGGAGCGGCCGTACGAGGTCGGCAACGGGTTCGCCTACGAACCCGGCCTGGACCATCCGCTGCTGATTCCCAGCGTGGGTG
>DAISIS010000777.1:0-1974 GCA_036821925.1 Pirellulaceae bacterium | reverse complement strand
AGCCCGGCGTGACGCGCTCCGAGGATCAGGCCGAATCCCTGATCGGCCTGTGCCTGGGCGAGCAGCGCGCGCGCCACCTCCTGGTCTGCCGCCGCCGGATCCGCGGTGGGGGCAGGCGAGTCCTCGCCGTCCGCTGCCGCGCCCGGCGCCGCATCGCTCACCGCGGCGGGGGGCTGCGCGGCCGGATCCGGGGCCTGGAAACACTGGATCACCCCCGCGTCTGTACTGACAATAAGTTGTCCTTGAGCGACGGCCAGTGAGCAGGCGCGGCCCGCGACGGCGCCGGTCCAGAGCTGCCGTCCGTCCGCCGCGCTGTAAGCGGCCACCTCCGCCTGGCCGCCGGCAAACAACGTGTCGCCGGCCAGGATGAGCGATTCGACGTGCGGGCACGGCGTGCGCCAGACCCAGCAGGTGTGCATGTCGGCCTTCAGTTCCGCGAGTCGGGCCTTGATGCCAGCCGCCTCGGCGCGGGCCGCCTCGTCGTTGCGTTTCTCCAGCGCGGCCAACTGGTTGCGCAGCACGGCGTGGTCGCGCGCCAACGGCAGGAACTTGTCGCGGTCGAGCGCTGAAAGGTGCGTGCGGTTCTGGACGAACAGCCGCGTGCCGTGAGCAATGAGGTGCCGCCCTTCGAACGTGATCAGCTGCTCGCGCGTAGCCGGCTCAAGGATCGCCAGTTCGTCGAGCGTGTCGCCGCGTCCGGCTGCTACCAGCTCCTCCGTGACGACCGTGTACGCGCCGCCCGGACTCGACAGGCTTCCCAGCCGCTTACCGTCCTGGCAATCGTAGACGCCCGGTGAGGTCCGGCCGGACGGGAGCAGCACCTGCCGGCCCGCCAGCAGCATGTAGCCCTGGGCGGACTGCTCGATCGGCGCACGCAATACGCACGATCCGGTGGTGGTGTCCAGGCCAACCAGAAATGCCCCTTCACTGCTGGGGAACATGCCGGCAGCGCAGTAGGCGATGCCGTCACGCACCAACACGCCGGAGCGAATCGGCCACCGGGACACGATCCGGCCGTTGCCGATGCAGCGGCTGTCCGCCGGGCCGACGCGGGTCTGCCAGTGCACTCGGCCGTCGGCGGTCGCCAGGCAGTACACGCACCCGTCGTCCGATCCCACATACAACCGGTCCCCCACAACCGTCGGAGCCAGCCGTACCGGCCCTTCGGTGAAACGCGACCAGCAGCGTTGGCCGGTGGCCGCATCGAGGCACACGATCTGGTCGTCCGTCGAGGTTCCGTAGAAGATCCGGCCGCCGGCGACCACCGTGTGGTAGGCGTGGTCGTAGGTCACACGGGGCTGCAGATCCTGTTTGTAATGATAGTAGTCGTGGCGGGCCGGAGGCGGCCAGGCGGGCGTGGGCGCGTGGGCCGCCCGATGCGTCCACCGCTCGACCAGCGGCAGGCTGAGCGATTCCTCAGTGGCCGCGCTCCGGCACGCATCGTACGCATACGTGGGCCAGTCGTCGGCGCGGAGACACACCGTGGAGAGTACATGCGACAGCACAAGAAACGCGACGATCTGGATGGTGTGGCAAGGCATGAGGTGTCCCCATTCGGCAGGTTAGACACATTCGGCAGGTTAGACACAGTAGGGGTGACGCTGCGGCGGGGCGAGCAGTCGGTTGGCCTGTTCATCGCCAACGACCTGCTCCTTGTCCGCGTCCCACACGAGCTTGCGCCGCAGAATGTAGGACAGGTTCCCCACGATGCAGAGCGTGGCAGTGCGGTGCGCGATCTCAATGTCGACCGCCGGCAGGTAGTCCGGCTCGTGGATGGCCCTGAGCCAGTCTGCCATGTGGTTCTTGTTGAAGTCGTCGGGATACTCGTTGGTCCGCTGGGGCTCGAACCCGCCTGGCGGCACCTGGAAGTTCACGGCTTCAGGCTCCGCCGGCTTGTAGGCGCCTTCCCATTCGAGGATCAGCTTGCGGCCGTCTTCGCCCCAGAACACATTGCCGAACTCGAGCTTGCCGAGT
>DAISIS010000776.1:0-1982 GCA_036821925.1 Pirellulaceae bacterium | reverse complement strand
GCACACGGCTCCACAGCAAGGTGAGATGGACCGATGATGAAACGGCGAGAACTCCGCGAGCTGATGCATTGTTGCCGACCGGATCTGAGCGATCTGACGGCGCAGGAAGCGCGTGCCCTGACGGCGGGGCTGGCTGAGGATGCGGAGTTGCGCCGCGAGTGGGAGACGCTGCAATCGTGGGACGCAACGATTGGCCGCGCCATGCACGATGTGCCGGTTCCGGACGGGCTGGCCGATCGCCTGCTGGCCGTGGTGCGCCGCAGCGCGTCGGACGACGAGGTTCGCCCGCTGGAGCTGGCTGAGACAGCTGCGATGGTCGAGCCGGCAGCGGTGACGCGGCGTCGTTGGATGGCTTGGCCTGCCGGAGTCGCGGCGGCGGTGCTGGTCACAACGGCGCTAGTCCTGGTGGCGCTGTTTCTCGCCGGCCAGCAAGACAACCTGACGGCCGCTCAGCTGGTGGAGGCGTCCGGCGGTTGGGTGCGGCAGCTCCAGCCGGCTGCCTGGCGATCGTCGGATCCACCGTTGGTGGAGTTTCCGCCTGATATGTCGGTGCGGTTGAACTTCGTGGCTTGGCAGCCTGCCCCGGCCATTCTGGACTCGCAGGCCGTCGTCTACCGGGCCGAACTGCCGCCGAATCGTGCGACCGCCCTGCTGTTTGTGATCCGGACCTGGCAAGGGCGGCAGCTGCCCGCGATCCCTCCCTTCTTGCCCGACTCGACGACTGGCAACGTCTGTATTGGCGTCTGGAAGAACGCCGGTTGCCTGTACGTGCTCCTCGTGCCGGGCCCTCCGAGCGATTACCAGCGCTCGCTCCGCTCGCAGGCCGTGGCGTGAGCGAACACGGCCGGCAAGTGGACTCGGCCGCTCTGCGGCGGGGCATGCTACTGCCAACCCGCGTCATACTGCGCAAACCTTAACGACTCTCCGGGTTCCGGCGGACGCCGGGCCGACATATCCAGTACCAGACGTCTGATCGTGCTAATCTTTTCGACCGACGCAGGCCGAATCCCTATTTAGACTTCGGTGGTCTGGACCAGGAGACAACGCATGAGAAGGTCGATCCTCACTCTATCCATATTTCCAGCTCTGCTGATCAGTTCCGTGCTCGTGGCACAAGATCTGGACAGGCCCTCGCGGCCGGCCGTACCCGAACAGAGTCCGGCTGGGGAGCAGATTGCCCAGACGGAAGACATGTGGTTCTACCTGCAGGAACTGCGCCGCTATGACAATCCTCAGGTGGCCATCCGCCGCAAAGCTGAAAAGAAAGGCGAGCAACGCCGCCAGCGCCTGGCAGCCATGAAGTGGTTCGGATACTCGCAGAGCCGTCCGACTGCCAGTTCCACGCCCTGGACCGGCGTGTACTCGCCCAACTGGGTCGGCAACGGTGCCGATCCCTATCACTGGGTTGGCAACGCGTACCTCACGACCGCCATTCGCGTCGACACCACGAACGCCGATACACGACGCTGAGGCCCGTTGATCGCCAGGCGCCAGACGCCAGACGAAAGAATCACACCTCGCTCACTGAGTATTTGGCTGCTGCCGTTCACGGCGAAGGCAGCGGTAAAGCACCGTCGGGAAACCGGCGGTGCTTTTTCATTATAGACGGCCGATCTGGTGTGCGTCCCCGCAGGGCCTGTTTCGCATTCCCGCAAGCGGCTTTCGTTTTTTTTCAAGAACAGTCCCTTCTGGGGGTTTTCTCGGGCCGCCGGTTTACGGATGCTGGTGATTGCGAATAATGTGACGGATGCACTCAGTGGATCGTTCGGGAGGTAGGAGACGGCAGCACGATGCGGCTGGATGCAAGGCCGTGTTTGCTCAGCAGATTGCCTGCAGGGAGACGAGCATTTGACAACTTCGAACGCTGACCATCAGCGGGATCCGATGCGCCGAGAGACGAAGCTTCACGACGAAGGGACCGGAGCAAATGCCCATTCTGGAGAGAGAAACGAGTGTCTATCCGTGCGGATTGTTCGACGATC
>DAISIS010000775.1:0-1985 GCA_036821925.1 Pirellulaceae bacterium | reverse complement strand
ACAACGGCCAGCGCCGCGAAGGCCAGCCGGCCGGCGCCGCACGCCGCCGCCGTGGCGGCCGTGGCCGCGGCAAGGCGCCGCAGCCCAACAGCGCGGTCTGACCGACCCGACTGGACCCGTAGCGAACGGCCGCATTGCGGCCGTTCGCCGTTGACCCCGCCTGCGCCCGCCGGACACCCGGCCCACGCCCACCGGCTACTACAATCGCGTCATGGACATCTTCAAAGACTTCACCCTCGAGGCCGCCCACCGGCTGCCCAACGTTCCCGCCGGCCACAAGTGCGCGCGCCTGCACGGGCACTCGTTCCGCGTGCGCCTGGAAGTCAGCGGCGAGCCCGGCGCCGAGTCCGGCTGGGTGATGGACTTCGGCGACATCAAGGCCGCCTTCCAGCCGCTCTACGAGCAGCTCGACCACCATTACCTCAACGACATCCCCGGGCTGGAAAACCCCACCAGCGAGCGCCTGGCGATCTGGATCTGGGACCGGCTCCAGCCGGTCCTGCCGCAGCTCAGCGCGGTGACCGTGCACGAGACCTGCACCTCCGGCTGC
Source organism: Pirellulaceae bacterium (assembly GCA_036821925.1). Taxonomy (GTDB): domain Bacteria; phylum Planctomycetota; class Planctomycetia; order Pirellulales; family Pirellulaceae; genus JAAYDI01. The sequence continues at coordinate 1,435 of DAISIS010000775.1, read as the reverse complement.
CGCTACCGCGGCATCTGAGCTGAACGATTCCCCGGCGGCCGCAGGCGCCGGACTTCCGCGCCGCCATGGCGAACGTTATGCTGCGTCGCAACAAACGACGGAGCAACGGCATGTCCGCCCGGTTCGACGACGGTTTCAGCGACTACACCCGGCAGTTCGCGGCACTGGCCCATCGCGCCAACCGGCTGGCACTGGAAAACGCGGAGAGCGCGTTCGGCGTGCAGCTGCGTACCTTCGAGCGCAATGCCAACGCCACCGCCGGCTTCCTCGGCGAGCTGGTCCATCCCGACCCGGCGGCCGACCTGCCATCGCTGCTGCCCAAGGGCCTGCGGGTAGCCCGGGAAAACCTGCAGCGGCTGGCCTCGGCCGGGCAGGAGATCGCCGGGCTCGGGCTGCAGACCGGACAGGCGCTGGCCGAACTGGCACGGCAGCCCTTCCAGGCCGGCAACGGCAAGCACCAAGGCACCAAGACCCGCTGACTCCCCCTCAACAGCGCGCGGATCCCCCTCCCCCGCGCCCTGTCCGGACCCGGCAACGAGCTCTCTCCCGTTGCCGGGTCTTTCTTTTTTTTGCTTTCCGGATCCGGGCCTGGAAACCGATCGGTTATCGGCTTTGTGCCGATGACGACCGTCATGGGGCCGGGTACGCGAGTCCGGCTATCGCTCTTCTGATCCGCGGTTCACGCAAATCCCGCCCCGGACATGACCGCCGACGAGTGCATGTTCAAGGCGGAAGTGCAGGCTCAGCCGGCGTATTGCCTTATGCCATGCAGCCGATCCGTATCGGCACGCCTGACCCGAGCAGGCGTTCGCCGTTGCCCCCATCCGCAGCCTGCCAGCATGCAGTTCCAACAGCATCGTTACCCTTGCCCCGTCCACACCGTGATCCTCCTCGAGCCTCCGCAGAGCACAGGCCCGGCGGAGTAAAAGGCCAACGGACCGTGTACTGCATCGCCCCGCATACGCCCATGCACGCGCTCACCGTGGTCGTGCGGCGTGGCGAACACGTGCAGAGGGATGTCGCCGCACTCCATGACTTCCCGGAGTGGCTTCGGTAGAAGCCCGCCATCTCGACAAGCCGACTCATGGAGTTCGACGAACACGAACAGCCCAGGGTGCCGTGCATGCTGCTGACCAACAGCCAGCAACGGGAGTGCGTCGACAGGCCGAACATCGGCAAGCACGCCGTGAACGGTCTGTACAATCGATCCTTCTGCGCCTGCGCTGGCACGAACGGCTTCCCGACAACGCGCCCGCCACGTGCCTCGGAAGTCCATGGGTTCAAGACAGGCGCGTATCGCAGGCGCATCGAGTCGGGGATGCCATACGCTGCAAGCCGCTGGCCCGGCTCAAGGCAACTTCAGGCATCCGATGATGAATGCCGAGATGCCTACCGTCTGGTTCGACTGAATTTCATCCCGGGAGTGAGATTGGAC
>DAISIS010000774.1:0-1988 GCA_036821925.1 Pirellulaceae bacterium | reverse complement strand
GTCACGCATCTCCCCACGGCGACCCATAGACGCATTGGCCCGCCTTGACGGTCGCGAGGATCTGCAGGCCGCCGTCTCCGGGCGGCAGCTTGAATTGGATCACGTCGGCCGGGCCGCCCGGAACCAGCCCGTCGCCCGGAAGGCCCAACAAGCGGGCCGGCCGAGTGCTGGCCATCTCGATGGCAGCCGCCAACGGGACGCCGGCCATGCGCATCACGTTCACCACTCCCACATGGAGCGGCTGGGTCGCGCCGGCCAGAAACTCGCGTTGCCCCGCCACGACGGCCCGCCCATCGGCCAGGATCTCCACATGTCCTAGACTCGCGTGCTGGTAGACGCCCGGCCGGGCCGCCTCACCGCCGGCAATGCTCGTGATGTCGCTGATCAAGATAATGCGTTCGGGCGTCTTGCCGCGCACCAGGCACTGCACCACGGACGGCGGCAGATGATGACCATCCGCGATCAGCGTGGCGGTCAGCCGATCCTCGGCCAGCTGCTGCCAGATGTAGTTGGCATGCCGGTGGAGATAGGCGTGGGCGCCGTTGCCCAGGTGTGTGCTCAGCTGCGCCCCGGCGTCAACTGCGGCCCGGATCTGATCGCACGTCGCACTCGTGTGCCCCAGGGATACCAGCACGCCGCTGTCGACCACCCGGCGGATGAAGTCCGCCGCCCCCGGGAACTCGGGGGACATGGTCAGGATCCGGATGGTGCCCCGGGCCGCATCCTGCAGCCACTGGAATTCGTCCCAGTCCGGTGGCCGGCAATACTCGAGCGGATGAGCGCCGCGCGGACCCTCCTCGGCCGAAATGTAAGGCCCTTCCAGATGTACGCCCGGTACTCGCCGGCAGACATCCGGACACGTCTCGATCGCCTCGGCAATCGTGCGCAGCACCCGCGTGTGCCGTGTCATGCTGTGCGTCACCACGGTCGGCAGGTACGTCGTCACCCCCTCGCCGTCCAGCCCCAGACTGATCCGCTGCACCCCTTCGATCGTCAGACTGGCATCGGTGAACTCGCCCCCGGCAAACCCGTTCACTTGCAGGTCGACCAGTCCGGGTGCGATCCAGGGCAAGGCGTCCGGGGCGGACGTGCGGAACGTCCCGGCATCGGCGATCCGTCCATCGTCGATTTCGAGCCACACCGGTTTTCCGTCGTGGTAATGTCGCCCGGCCAGTCGCATCATACAGCTCCCCAAATCGGAATGATCGAAACAGACGCATTATAGTGACTCAGGCCGGACACGCCCTCCAGCCTCCAGCCGTCATGAGCTATGTTTTTGGAAGAACCTGCTGCAATTCGGAACACGGAACAGCCCATGACCTCCAGTGCTCACGTGGCGGCGATGGACCGTCTGATCGACCGCGTCGAACGGCTGCATTCGGCACCGCACGTGGTATGCCAGGTGCTGCGTCTGCTGCAGGACGAGGACTTCCAGGTTCACGAGCTGGCCGAGTGTCTGCAGGCCGACCCGGCTCTGGCGTCGTCGGTGCTGCGGCTGGTCAACTCCTCGTACTTCGGACTGGTGCGCCACGTAGGCAGTTTGCAGCAGGCGGTGACGTACCTGGGCAGCCGCTCGCTGCGTCTGGCCGTGCTCAGCTTCGGGCTGCTCAAGCACCTGGCCAGGGACACCCCGGCGCTGGTCTACGAGGATTTCTGGCGCCGCGCGCTGACGATGGCCTCCGTCGCCTCCCGCCTGGCGGCCCGGCACAGGCGCGCGGCGGGCGGCGAGGCGTACAGCGCCGGACTGCTGGCCGAAGTCGGACTGCTGGTGCTGGCGCAGGTGGACACCCGCCCCTACGTGAAGCTCTACGAACGGGCCGGCCACTCGCCGCTCCTGGTCGAATCGGAACGCGAGCGTTACGGATTCCACCACGGACAGCTCGGCGCGCGGCTGCTGCAGCGTTGGAACCTCCCCCCGGCGCTGATCGAGGCCGTGAGCGAACACCATGTGCGGCCTGCGGTCGGCCAGCCACTGGTCATGATCACCT
>DAISIS010000773.1:0-1988 GCA_036821925.1 Pirellulaceae bacterium | reverse complement strand
ATCGCAGTGATCGGGTGGTCGCCCCCGGCAAGATCGGCGAGGCGGCTGCAGGTCCCCAGGTGGATGCAGCCTTTGGCGGGAAGGGCGGTCGCCAGCAGTTGGCCAATGCCGCCGGCGCTCTGGAACTCACCTGCTACGCGCCGCTGGAGATCCCCGGCCTGGACTGGGTTCTGCTGACCTCGATGAGCTTGGAGGAGACGCTTGCCCCGAAGGTGGACGGCAACGAGGATGTCTACACGAAGTTCGTCAAGGCGTACGGCTACTACGATCTGTTCCTGATCGGCCCCAACGGCCACTGCTTCTACACGGTGGCGCATGAGAAAGACTATCAGTCGAACCTGGTGGATGGCCCCTACAAGGACTCGCACCTGGGCCGGCTGGTCCAGAAGACGCTGCGCGACAGGCAGTTCGGGATCGCGGATTTTACGGCCTATGCGCCCAGCGGCGGAGCGATGGCGGCCTTCATCGCTGCTCCCATCGTGGACAACGGTCAGGCCGACCTCGTCGTGGCGCTGCAACTGTCGGAGAAGGGTCTCAACGAGATCATGTGCAGCCGGGCCGGGCTGGGCGAGACGGGCTGCACCTACCTGGTCGGCCTGAACGCCGACGGCCAGACCGCGTTCCGCAGCGACCTGACCTTCATGGACCCGAAATACGTCCTCGGCTCCGAGATCACGGCCCCCTACATCGAGAAGGCGTGCGAGACGGCCGACGCGGAAGGGGACGGCATGTTCAAGGACTCGCACGGCGATGACGTGATCGCCGCCTACACCCGGGTCGATTTCTTCGGCCTGAACTGGGGGTTATTCGGCAAGTTCAACGGCAGCGAAGCGTTGGCCGCCGTCGATCAGATCACGCAGATCGGTGACAGCGCCAACAGCGGCATGTTGTGGTGGGCGGTCGGCGCCAGCCTGATTGTCGGCGTGATCGTCTTGTGCGCCGGCTTCTACGTCTCGATGCAGATTGTCAAACCGCTGCGGCATACGGTCAACCTGCTGCGCGACATCGCGGAAGGGGAGGGGGATCTCACCCGCACGCTCGACGCGTCCAGCAAGGACGAACTGGGTGAGTTGGCTCACTGGTTCAACGAGTTCGTCAACAAGCTGCGTGTGCTGGTCACCAATGTCGCGGGGAACTCCCGCAGCCTGAACGCGGCCTCCACGCAGTTGTCCGCCACCGCCACGCAGCTCAACAGCGGTGCGGAGGAGACCACGCGGCAGGCCACCACGGTGGCGTCGGCCACCGAAGAGATGAGTGCGAACATGACCTCCATGGCAGCCGCCACGGAGCAGATGACCGTGAACATCAAGACCGTAGCGGCCGCCACGGAAGAGATGACGGCCAGCGTGGCGGAGATCGCCCGCAACGCCGAACAGGCGTCGACGATCGCCACCGGCGCTGCGGAACTGGCGCAGGTGAGCAACGAGACGATTGCCCGGCTCGGAACCTCCGCCGACGAGATCGGCAAGGTCATCGACGTCATCCAGGACATTGCGGATCAGACGAACCTGCTGGCCCTCAACGCGACGATCGAAGCCGCGCGGGCCGGTGCGGCCGGGAACGGCTTCGCGGTGGTGGCCACCGAGGTGAAGGAGCTGGCCCGCAAGACCGCCGAGGCGACGGAAGACATCCGCCACCGCATCCAGGGCATTCAAGGATCGACCGCGGAGGCGGTGCAGGCGATCGGCAAGATCAGCCAGGTGATCGACGAGGTCAAGGACGTCTCGCGCACGATCGCCTCAGCCGTCGAGGAGCAGAGCATCACGACGCGCGAGATCGCCCAGAACGTGGCCGAAACGTCCAAGGCCGCCGAAACGGTCTCGGTCGGCGTCAGCCAGTCGGCGGTCGCCAGCACGGAAATCAGCCAGACGATCACCGGCGTCGACACGGCGGCCAAGCAGACCGCGCAAGGCGCGGCACAGACGCACACGGCCGGCGACGAACTGCTGCGGCTGGCCAACGAGCTGGACGCCCTGGTGAATCGGTTC
>DAISIS010000772.1:0-1992 GCA_036821925.1 Pirellulaceae bacterium | reverse complement strand
AATCCCGGCCAGGCACGGAAGCAGCGAGAACGCGCCAATCAACTTGATCCCCAGAACTTCCGCAGCCAGGTAGAACGCGGCGCTGAGCACAATCAGCGGCACGCCCCACCAGGAGCTGCGCGCACGGTCGAGCGCCAGCATGTCGCGCCGAATCCAGAGCAACAGCGCTGCAAAGGCGGGCACGAGATAGCCGTGTGAATAGTCAGCTGAGCGCCAGAAACGCGTCAGCATCCACATCGACTGCCAGTAGACCGCGATCAGCACGAGCAGGATCAGGGCCGCGGGAACCAGGAGCGGAGCGTACGACCGAACTGGCGTGGGTTTCTGCAATTGCGTCATAAGAGGTGACGTCGCGCGAGTGCGACTTGCTGGAGGCAACTTCCGGAAGAGATCACTACGAGTCCCGCCAGCGACTGAGTCGCCGACAACACGGGCTGATCGATGGAGCAATCAGCGTGCCAAACTGGCAATGCAGCAGGGTCTGGCTAGACTCCGTCCCCCTCGGCTACCACGTTTGCTTGCTGCCGGCGCATGAAGTCAGAATAACGGCATGACGACAAATGTCAACGCTTTGGATCAGGGCACCCCCAGGCCGCATGATGGTTGTCGGCCGGGAAGGACCGCTGCGGGCGCGCGGGCGGGCAGCTGCGGAGGCCACAAGAATCCTGCAGTTTCTTGCTCTCCGTCCTCCACGGCCGAGGGTGGACTCCGGCCGATGCTGCATTTTGGCGACAAACTGCTTGCCAAATGGCAACACTCCGCTTAGGCTGTGAGTTTGACGCTTGGGCGTCACTGGTGCTGCGGGCAGACTGGATGTGTGGCGGCTTCGGGCCGTCACGTTCTGTGGCGGGTTCGCGTGGGCAACGAGGACCTCCACGCGACACATTCGAGTTGCACCCCAAAGGGACGGAGTGTGCGCCGACCGGGGCACTGCCCCGGCACATTGCCTTCTTCCCGCCTTCCCGCCCCTGGCCGGGGCCCTGTTCCGCATTGTTCTTTAGCTCTTAGCTCTGCTTGCCTGCCTCAGGCAGGACCCGTGCTGTAGCTTCTGCAGGGATTCTGTCGCACTTGACCCGTGTGACCTCAAAACCCGAGTTGTTTCAATCGTCCACCAACCGCGGTACCGGTGCGCCGGCCGGCAACGGCAACGGCCACAGCAATGGCAATGGCAATGGCAAATGCCACAGCGCGGCCACTGTGCAGGGTGGCAACGGGCAGACCGGCGAGACCGCACGCCACGAGGGAGCCCCGCCGCAATCGGACTTGCAGCCCCTGGACGACCAGACGCTGGTGGACCGGTGCCGAGCCGGCGACGATGCGGCCTGGGCCGAGGTCCACGCGCGGTGCCAGTCGCAACTCATTAGGCAGATCCGCTACACGTTGGGAGAACGGGCCAGAGACCAGAACCTGGTGGACGAGATTGCGGCGCGCGTCTGGTTCGGGCTCGTGGCCGACGACGGCTATCTGCTCGCGCGGTTTGAGCCGGGTAAGGGCAGTGGACTGAGCAAATACATTGCGGCCATCGCACGATTTGAGGTGCTGCGGCATCAACGTGGTGAGTTTCGGAGACGGCAGCGGGAGCAGGAGACGCAGTTCGCCCGGCGCGCGGTCCATGACGACCGGCACTTCGCCGAGATGAATATAGATGTCCAGGAATTCCTGCCGACACTCACGCCGCGCGAGAAGGAGTTCTTCTACCGCGTGCTGCTGGGCAACGACGGCGAACAGATGGAAATCTCCGCCGCCAACGCTTGGCAGCTGAGACACCGAATACGACGTAAGCTGCTGGAGTTTCTTGATTTAGATTGACTTGCAGGGGACAGCGGGCCCCCTGCGTCCTCGCGGAATTGAACCTGGGGCGTTGCCCTCGTGGTTACACACAGGTCCGATTGCCGCCGGGCCCGCCCCGGCGGGATCATAACTGGTGAGCTACAGCGCGCCCGCGACAGGTCTCCGCTCTCCGTCGGGCTTGTCCCGACGGGAGCGACGACT
>DAISIS010000771.1:0-1998 GCA_036821925.1 Pirellulaceae bacterium | reverse complement strand
TATCCAGCGTTTGCCACTGGCCGGCCGGCTTCTCGGCAGCCGTGGTCGGCGCAATCCGGCCGTAGATCGCGCCCATGTGGTGGCTGTCGAGTGGCCGGCCATATTCCGCACGCGGCACTATCTGTCCGGCGGACAGACGTTGGACGCCCGCCGGGCCCGACACTTGGCCGTGTGGCACGGCTTACTTGTTAGCCGTGCCGGAAGCGCGGACCGGTGAGCGTAACAACTGCGCCCCGTGAGGTCGCACGCTCGGAAACGGACCTTGCGATCGACGCTGCTCGGCAGTCAGCACGGCTCACGAAGTAAGCCACACGGAACAGACGGGACGCTCGCCACGTCGCACGGCCAACAAGTAGGCCGTGCCACACGCCCACCGGTCCGTGCCGGGTCCACAAAGAACAGGGAACTGAGCTGGTGTTGACACGCCCAGGTGTCTGCTCGAGAATCGCCCTCAACTCTCCCCGCGGCGTTTCAGAGGATTTGTCCGGTATGGCGGTACAGCGTTTTGAGCCTTCGCTCGTGTGGTTCCTGGAAGAGCTGAAGGACAACAACAATCGACGGTGGTTCCAGGCGAACAAGGAGCGTTATGAGCGAGAGGTCCGGGAGCCGGCCTTGGCGTTCATCCGGCAGTTCGCTCCCCGCCTCCGGAAGATCTCCCCGTACTTCGTAGCCAGCACGGAACGTGTCGGCGGTTCACTGATGCGGGTCTACCGGGACACGCGGTTCGGCCAGGACAAGACGCCGTACAAGACCAACGTCGGCATCCAGTTCCGGCACGAGATGGGGCGCGATGTGCACGCGCCGGGGTTTTACCTGCATATCGAGCCTGAAGAGTGCTTCCTGGCCCTGGGCGTGTGGAGGCCGGACCGCGACTGCCTGGACCGGATCCGGCAGGCGATCCTCGAGCGGCCCGCGCAGTGGAGGCGGGCCGTGAGAGCGACCGGATTCCAGCGCCTGCAGTTTGTGCTCATGGGTGACAGCCTGAAGAGACCGCCGCGCGACTGCCCCGCCGACCACCCGCTGATCGAGGACCTGAAACGGACTGACTATGTGGCGCTGCGGGACCTGGATGAGCGGACCGTGTTGAGCGCGGACTTCCTGGACTGTGTGGCCGACTCATTCGCAGCCGGCCGCCCGCTGATGCGGTTTCTGTGCGCAGCGCTGCACGTCCCCTTCTGAGCCACCCGCCGCACAGGTCCGCCATGGCGCTCGAGCGCGCCGCCCACAGCGCCGCGACACGCCAACGGGGCTCGACGAATCGCCGCAGATCGGTATAACTGCCTGCGTACAGCGGGTCAGAGGCGGGAGCCACGAGACAGCTGAAGGACCCGGAGCGGCACTCGGCGAACCAGTGCGGGCTGTACGCGCGCAGAACGGGCCAGCATCTCACACACGGGGAAACAGAGCCGATGAAGAATCGACAGATTATCCTGGTGACACGCCCGGAAGGCCTGCCCAAAGCAGCCGACTTCCGGTTGATCGAGTCCGAAATGCGGACACCCGACGAGGGGCAGTTCCTGGTCAAAACCGAGTTCCTGTCGGTCGATCCGTATATGCGGGGGCGGATCAGCGACCAGGAATCGTACGCCGAGCCCGTCGCGCTCGGCGATGTGATGGTGGGGGGCACCGTCGGCACAGTGCTGGAATCCAAGCATCCCGATTACCACGCGGGTGACGTCGTCGTCGGGTACTGGGGGTGGCAGGAGTACGCCATCTCGGACGGCCGCGAGATCCAGCGATTCGACACCAGTCTGGCTCCGATGTCCACCGCCTTGGGCGTGCTGGGTATGCCGGGCATGACCGCCTACTTCGGACTCCTCGACATCGGCCGGCCGCAGCCGGGCGGCGCGCCAGCCGCCGATGACGCCGGCGAGCAGTCCGCCGAGCACGGCGAGCCCGACGGCGATCGCGATGACGCTCACGGTGACCGGAGGGCTCAGCACGACCTCGGTCGCGGTCTGGCTGGAGGCCGCGCCGAACGGTCCGCCGGCCATCCCG
>DAISIS010000770.1:0-2009 GCA_036821925.1 Pirellulaceae bacterium | reverse complement strand
CGGCTTCATCGCCTACGCGCGGGCAAGGCAGGCAGGTGTGTGGGCCGTCTTGATTGTGCTGGGGGTTCACTACGTGTCGTTGGTCTGGCTGCCACTTGGATTCGACACGATCGAACACCTGACGAGTCTCAGCAGGACGCTCGGCAGCTTGTCCATCACTTACAGTGTGGGTCTGACAGAGGCGTTCCTCGGGCTGCAACTGCTGGCGTTTCAGTTTGCCCGCAGCGCCGTGCCGTATCGTCCCCGCATGTCCTGGGTGGCGGGAGTGGTGCTGGCAGGTGGTTTGGCTGCCGGTGTGGCACTGTACTCCTGGGGCCTCACCTGTGCCTGACGTCAGCAACCGGTGTGGAGGCTCCTGTCATGGCCGGCTCGAAGGGGGCCCGCGCCCTGAACGTGGTTCACCCGGTCTGTGAAGACTGGCTCGGAGGCGTGCCGAGGCGTGTGCGCGGGCGCCACACGAACTTAGGGGCCGGCTGTGCCTTGTTCCGGTTGGTGGGGCGTGGTCACGCGCAGCTGATTGGCCGTAGCCAGCCATTCGGCCGCTCTTCGCTGCTGCGGCTGCGGCAGCAGAACGAGCAGCGAGACGCTCGTAGAGTCGAACACGATGTCGCCGTTGCCGCCTGCATCGACAAACAAGGCTGCTCCCAGGTGCGCCTTGAGGTCCTGGATCAGTTGGGTGGCGTCCTGACCGGTGATACCTTTGAGCGGGTAGATCTCCACCTCCGGCCGGCTGTCGAGCATCGGCTGACTTGCGATCTGGATGGTTCGGCTGTCGATGACGCGGTAGTTGAGTTGCAGAGGTGTCAGCCAAGTGTCGAGCAGCTTTGACAGCGGCTGACCGTCCTCGCTCGTGAGCGTTGACGGGGTGGACGGCAGCCAGTTTACCGGGGCAGTCGAGGGCCAATCCACGATCAGGTGGAGCCGCGATGCAGTGCGGAAGTACTCGAGAATGCGGGCCACCTCCGTCGGCTCGGGGAAATGCGCCGACACGGGCTGCCCCAGTTCCCCGGCGGCCTGCAGGAACACGGGGGTCAGGTCGAGCAACTCGTCGGGCAATTCGCTCCGTGGCAGCAGACCGCGTGCGAGGCGCAACCTGTCCAGAAAACGCGCGACGTGAAAATGCCCCGCGGCCGTCTGTTCAATCCCCAGCGACTGGTCATCCACCACCAGCGTTCCGTCGCCCCCCGCGTCGGACCAGGTGGCCGGCACAATCAGTTGCAGGACGAGCTGGGCCAGCGCTTGCATCTGTTCGTCGTTGTCAGCCAGATCCGACACGTCGTAGGCGACCTGCTCCGCCTCCTGCTCCACCTCGCGCTGGGGCGCGATGACCAGGCTTCCCTCCGCGACGGAATACTCCAGACCCACTGGCTCGAGCACCGTCTGCAGTACGCCATCGAGTGTCACCTGTTGCCGGTCGCAGCTGAGGTTCGTGTCCAGCGGAATGCGGGACACGCGGATGGCGTCGACATTCAGAGAGACGGGGAGAGCTGTGAAGTCAGCCACGAAATCGATGAAGGTGATCAGCGGCTTGTCGTGGAACTCCAGAGCGGGAATGACCTGGGTCAAGCCCGCCGGCAGGGCTGGACGCGGTTCGGGACCGGATGGGTGATCCGCCGACGCGGGCTCCGTCGTCCCGGTGCTGGCGTCCGTCCGGGGGGCACCGTCCAGGGCGACCTCCTCAGGCGGATTCGCGGTTGCGACTGCGTCCGGGTCTGCCGGCGTGCCGGCATCAGGCGCGCTGGGGCCAGGCAGGTCGGACTCCGTGGACGCGGTCTCGGGCGGGGCCGGTGCGGTGTCTGCTGCGGCGGGCGGCTCTGTACTGGTCCCGTCCGCGGGCACCGGAGTTGCTCCGGTCGTACCCTCTGCAGGTGACACGGGGTCAGGAGTTGCGACCTGGTCGGGCTCGGCGGCGTCATCCGCGTCGGCCGGTTCAATGGAGGGTGTCGGGTCGGCGGGCGGTTGAGTCAGATCGGTCGGGCTCTCGGGAGCGGTCGGGGTGGACTGGGCGG
>DAISIS010000769.1:0-2012 GCA_036821925.1 Pirellulaceae bacterium | reverse complement strand
CAAAAACCGCCTGCTCGTTTGCGCGCTGGCGGTGGTGCTCGCGATTGTGGGCGGACGCACGCTGAGCGTGCTGCCGATTGACGCCTTCCCCGATACCACGCCGGTGCAGGTGCAAATCAACACCACCGCGCCCTCCCTCAATCCGCAGGAAACGGAGGCCCAAATCACCCTGCCGGTCGAGTTGGCCATCAGCGGTTTGCCCGGCCTGCAAAACGTGCGGTCCATTTCGAAGTTCGGCCTGTCCCAAGTCGTAGCCACGTTCGACGACTCGGCTTCCATTTTTCAGGCGCGTCAACTCATCACCGAGCGATTGCAGACGGTGGACCTGCCCGAGGGTTTGCCGCGCCCGCAGCTTGGCCCCATCGCCACCGGGTTGGGCGAGGTGTTCCATTACATGGTGCGCTCGGATGACACGAACCGCACTCTTGCCGAACTGCGTACGCTGCACGACTGGGTGGTCAAGCCCGAACTACGCAAGGTGCCGGGCGTGGCCGAGGTGAACTCGTGGGGCGGCTTTGAGAAGCAATACCACGTCGTGGTGGATACCGGCCAGCTGATCAAACACCGCTTGACGTTCGAGGACCTCGTCGAAGCGCTCCAGGCCAACAACCAGAACGTCGGCGGCGGCCAGATCGTGCGTGGCGGCGAGTCGCTGCTCGTCCACGGCCTCGGCCTCACCACCAACGTCCAGGAAATCGCCGGCATTGTCATCCAGGCCCGCGACGGCGCGCCCGTGCGGGTGGGCGACGTGGCGAACGTGAAGGAAGACCACGAAATCCGCCGCGGCGCGGTGACGGCGGATGGCCGGGGCGAGGTGGTGCTGGGGCTGGGCTTCATGCTGATGGGCGAGAACAGCGCGGTGGTGACACACGCGCTCAAGGCCAAGCTCGCCGAAGTTCAGCGGTTCCTGCCGCCGGACGTGAAGCTGGAGGTGCTCTACGACCGCACGGAACTGGTGGATAACGTGATTCGCACGGTCGAACATAATCTGCTGGCCGGGGCGTTGCTGGTCATCGCCATCCTGTTTGCGTTCCTAGGCAACCTGCGGGCGGGGCTGATCGTGGCGGTGGCGATTCCGCTTTCGATGCTGTTCGCGGGCAACTTCATGTTGCAGGCGGGCATTGCGGCGAGCCTGCTGAGTCTCGGGGCGATTGATTTTGGTCTCATCGTGGACAGCTCGGTCATCATGGTGGAGAACTGCGTTCGCCATGCCGCCCATCACAAAAACAAGCCGTGGCTCGAGGTCATTCGGGAGGCCGCCATTGAGGTCCGCAAGCCCACCATGTATGGCGAGCTCATTATTCTGATTGTGTTTCTGCCCGTCCTGACGTTGGAGGGCATCGAAGGCAAACTGTTTCGTCCGATGGCCCTGACCATGATTTTCGCGCTGCTCGGTTCCTTGCTGCTGTCACTGACCCTCATGCCGGTATTGGCAAGCCTGCTGCTTCCGCGCCAGATGAAGGAAAGCGAACCCTGGTTGGTGCGCGCGGCCCGGCGGCTATACGCGCCCGTGCTCGATCTGGCCCTGAGATTTCGCGGGGTGGTGGTCGCGGCGGCGGTGGTCTTGGTGGGGGTGGGCGCGTTCCTGGCCACGCAAATGGGCGGGGAGTTCCTGCCCAAACTGGGCGAGGGTGCGATTGTAGGCACCACCGTGCGGTTGGCGGGCATTTCCGTGGATGAAGCCGTGGCGCAAAACGACCGGATCGAGCGGGCACTGATGGCGGAGTTCCCCGACGAGATCGAGCACATCTGGACGCGCCTGGGCACGGCGGAAGTGGCCACCGACCCGATGGGCATCGAACTCGCCGACTTCTTCCTGGCACTCAAGCCGCGCGGCCAATGGAAGAAAGCCCGCACCCAAGACGAATTGACGGAGAAGATGCGTAACCTGCTCAACCAGGTGCCGGGGCTGAAACCGTCCTTCAGCCAGCCCATCGAAATGCGCCTGAACGAAATGATCGCGGGGGCGCGCGGGGACATCGCCATCAAGGTCTATGGCGACAATCTGGAGG
>DAISIS010000768.1:0-2024 GCA_036821925.1 Pirellulaceae bacterium | reverse complement strand
CAAGTGGCTGTTCCAGCCGGTGAGCTTGCCCTCGGCACGCGCTTCGAACCCGGCGTTGAAGAGCCGGTTGGGCCCGCGTGTGGCTTCCACCTTGAGCGGCGTGAGCACGACGTCGGCACGCGTGGGAGCCGGGAGGCATGCGGTCAGGACGATCAGTATGGCAAGGCGTTTCATGTTCGTGTTTCTCCTGATCGAGACGATTGGCAGACTGCTTCGCAGCAGGTTGTTCCACGCCACTGTCACGCGGTGCCTGCCACACGATCCGTTCATTCGACAAAGGCGACGCGCAGTCCCAGGCCGTGCGGCATGCAGCGGAAGCGGAGCAGCGCGGTACCCTGGTCTGGTTCGGTTTCCAACTGCACCTCCTGCTCCTGGCCGGCCGCGTCGCAGGCCGTCGCTGTTACCGGGCGACCGCCCGTGACCACACGCACGACTCCCGGCACACCTGCGGCACCGGAGATGACCAGACGCAACGTACCCGGAACACTGGCCAACCACTCCACGCAGCCGGAGGTGGCCACGAAGGCCGGGGCCGGGCCTGCCGGTGGCAGACGCTTGAGGATCGCCAGACTCCCCGGGGCCAGCGGTCCCGCCGGGCGCACACGCAGATCGGGCGTGAACAGGTCGATCGTTGCGTCGGGGATCGCGGCAGACTGCTCGAGGGTCCGGACGATGAGGTACGGTCCGCGTTCAATGGCCATGACCCCCGTTTCCACATAGTCGATGCCCAGGCGGAGGCAGACCCGTTGCGCGAGCGCGCGGACCAGCTGATCGCCGGCTGCCGTGCGTGTGAAGACAGCCGGATCGAGTCCGCAGATGGTGAGACAGCCGTGGCCGACCGGCGCCTCGGCCATCAGCGCGAGGTGGCCGGAGGAAGCGAGTGTCTGCCCGCCCAGCGCAGGGTAGCCGACCGCGCGGCGCAGTTCTGTGGCGGTCAGTGCGCGCACGGCGTCGCCCAACGGACCGGCATCGGGGACCTCCACTCCCTCCACCTCCTCGGCCGGCCCGGCCGCCACGCTGATGCGGTACTGGTTGCCCACGTCGAACGCGACGCTGGCCGCGGTTCCCGGGTCAAAACGCAGCGCGTAGACGAGCTCCCCGCGGCCGTCCACGAAACGCCCGGCGGGTGTGGTGTTGCTGCCGCTGTCGCTGTAGATCAACGTCGCCTCGGCAGGCGTGGCTGGAATCACCGTGCGGTCGAACGCCTGGCCGCTGCGTAGGCCCTGCAGGCGGATGCCCGAGATGTACGGTCCCCAGCCGTCGTCCGGCAGTGTGTCCTGGAACTTCACCAGCGCGCAACCGGTGTCGCGAATCGCGTCGGTCAGATCCACGGAGACCCAGCCGCGATTCTCCAGGTTCCGCCGCGTGTAGTCGGTCTCGGCGGCCCGGGTGAAGGTGGCGCGTGCTGCCGCAGCGCCGAGCATCTGCATGCCGGCCGGATTGAGCCCGGCCTGCCGCACCAGGTACTCGTGCGGCGAGGCACAGCCTGCTCCCTGCCACCACATCTGCACATCGTCACCCACGCCGGCGCCGCCGCAGAGGATGAGTTGACCGCCCGCGCGGGTCCAGGCCAGCAGCGCGTCGGCATCCTCCTGTCGCACGGGCTTGAACGCATCGAACGAGACCAGCAGCACGCGATACGGGTCGAG
The DNA here is from genome assembly GCA_036821925.1 of Pirellulaceae bacterium. Classification (GTDB taxonomy): domain Bacteria; phylum Planctomycetota; class Planctomycetia; order Pirellulales; family Pirellulaceae; genus JAAYDI01. The sequence goes on along the minus strand of DAISIS010000768.1, from coordinate 375 downwards.
ATAACCGGGGTCGGCGGCGCGATCGAGATGGGCGATGGCGGCCGGCACCCCGCGCATCACGAACGGAAGGCACAGACCGTACACCGCGTCGATGTCGGAACGGATCGGCTCAGCCCGCAACCACATCGCCGAATCGGACAGGAACGTGGCGAGCCCCTCCGTGCCGCAGTTGCGCCGGGCGGGCGGCTGGTTCTGCATGTCGCTGAGCATCGCAATCACGTTGCCGATCACTGCGGCGAAGTCAGCGGGGACGCGTCCGAAAATCCGCGTCGGCCAGGGCATGACCTCGTACAGATCGGTCTCAGGAAACATCAGCGCGGCGCCGAGCGTCGCCTTGTAGTTGACGAAGTAGTCCTCCATCGCGCGGTCCGGATT
>DAISIS010000767.1:0-2034 GCA_036821925.1 Pirellulaceae bacterium | reverse complement strand
GGCGTGGTGGCCGGGACGCTCTATATCGGCAGCTTTTTGGTGGGGCTCCCCTGGGGGATGCTGGGGATTGCCGTCTCCTATTCGGTGACCAGCCTCGTCCTGATGACGCTGGGCTGCCACATTGCGTTCAAACTGGTAAGTGGTCTGCGCGTGCGGGATCTTGGGGAAACGCTTCTGCCCTATGGAATCAGCGCGGCGGTCATGGGTATTCTGGTGGCGGTATGTCGCGTGTGGGCATCGCACATCATCGGCATGCGTGAGGCGATTGCTCTGCCATGCTGCGTTCTTGCCGGGGTCATCAGCTATACCGTGATGATGCTCATCGCGCGCCCGCCGGCGCTGTACAACCTGGGAAGGCTGTTTCCACCACGGTGGTTTGCACTCGCGCGGACGCGAACGCAACGCATCGGCGACACGGTCTGACCGCGCCACCGCAGTCAGGCTGTCGAAGGAGACGACAGTGGGCATCCGATCAGCTGCGCGCTCAATCCGGGCTTTCTGCCGTACGCGGATCCGACTCTGGCGGAATCGATCGAAACCTCACCGCCGGCTGGAAATCGGGCCGGGTCCCAGCAGGCTTCCCGGCTTCGAGACACTGAACATCGTGGCATCGAGACAGACCGACTACGTGTGGGATGCCGCGACGAGACTGCCGTTTCCGGACGGCACCTTCGAGTTCATCTATGCCAGCCACGTCCTCGAGCACATTCCCTGGTTTCAGACGATCGACGTCTTGCGGGAGTGGATGCGTGTCCTGGATGTGGGTGGCACCGTTGAGGTCTGGGTCCCGGACGGCTTGAAAATCTGTGCGGCGCTGGTCGATTACGAACTGCATGGCAAGGACTACATCGCCGAAGACGGCTGGTATCGCTTCAACCCGGAGAAGGACCCCTGCAAATGGGCGGCCGGCCGGATCTTCACTTATGGCGACGGAACTGCCAATCCGTGCAGTCCGAACTGGCACCGCGCGCTGTTCACCCCGCGCTATCTCACGAAAGTGTTCAGCGAAGCCGGTCTGCAGGAGGTGCGCATCCTGCCGCCCGGCACAGTGCGGGGATACGATCACGGTTGGATCAACCTGGGGGTAACTGGGACGAAGAGGTGAGCCAGATGGAGTATCGCAGCATCCAGGACCTGAGCCGGACAATCCGCGACAACCTGGGCCGTTTGCCCCCGGACGTCGCCTTGATTGCTGGCGTGCCGCGCAGCGGCCTGCTCGCGGCAACGCTGCTCGCCTTGCATGCGAACCTGCCTGTGACCGACGTAGACGGCCTGGTCGCTGGCAGAATCCTGTCGCACGGGCAGCGTCTGATGGAGCGCAGTGTGCAGCACGGACGTTCGCGGCAGGGCACCGTGCTGATTCTCGACGACAGCATCTGCAGCGGTGCGGAGATGCGGCGGGTGAAAGAGACCGTCGCCGCCGCGTCACTCGCGCGGCAGATCGCATACGGGGCGGTGTACGGCCTTCCCGGGCAGAAGCACGACGTCGACGTAGTGTTGGCGGAGTGTCCGCAGCCCCGGGTGTTCGAGTGGAATATCATGCACCATTCGATTCTGAAGGACAGCTGCATGGATATCGATGGAGTTCTCTGCCGGGACCCTGTGGAGGCGGAGAACGATGACGGAGCGCGGTATTGCCGCTTCCTGCAGGAGGCCGAGCCCTACTTGTTGCCAACCGCGGAGGTCGGCTATCTGGTGACGAGTCGGCTGGAGAAGTACCGGGGCCTCACGGAAGGGTGGCTGCGCCGTCACGGCCTGCGATATCGGCATCTCTTCATGCTCGATCTGCCGAGCAAGGAAGCGCGCGTGGCGCAGCGTGCGCACGTGGCATTCAAGAGTCACATGTATCGGCAGACCGGTGCAGATCTGTTCATCGAGAGTTCGTTGTGGCAGGCGACGGCAATCGCCGATCGAGTGGCCCGGCCGGTGTTCTGTGTCGAAACCTTTGGGATGATCTATCCGGCCGCGTCAGCACGCGTCGTCGCGGTGCCGCGACGGCTGGGGGGCGCCGTTTCGCGTCGTGTCGGCCGCGTC
>DAISIS010000766.1:0-2034 GCA_036821925.1 Pirellulaceae bacterium | reverse complement strand
CGCCTCCGACTTGGTCGACAACGGCTGGCTCTGCTTGGACCCGTCCCGGTAGATGGCCAGCGCCTTGAGGCCGGATTGCCAGCCCCACAGGTAGGCGTCCGCGATGTCCTCGGGCGTGGTCTCGTTCGGCATGTTGACCGTCTTGGAGATCGCCCCCGAGATGAACGGCTGCGCCGCCGCCATCATCCGCACGTGCGCACGCCAGTTGATGCTGCGCTGGCCCTGCGCCGGCTTGAACGCGCAGTCAAACACCGGCAGGTGCTCCGCGCGCAGATGCGGCGCACCTTCGATCGTGTCGTGCGCGTCAATGTACCGCTCAATCTCCTGCACCTGCGCTGCGCTGTAACCCAACGCCCGCAAGCCGCTGGGCACCGAGCGGTTGACGATCTTCATGGAACCGCCCCCCGCCAACTGCTTGTACTTGACCAGCGCAATATCCGGCTCGATGCCGGTCGTGTCGCAGTCCATCATGAAGCTGATCGTGCCGGTCGGAGCCAGGACGGTCGCCTGGGCGTTGCGGTATCCGTGCTGCCGGCCCGCCGCCACCACCTCGTCCCACAGCTGCCGCGCCGCGTCCTGGAGATACTGCGGGCAGGCGCCATTGATCTGCTCGACCGCGTCGCGATGCATCTGCATCACCCGCAACATCGGCTCCCGGTTCTCGGCGAATCGCTCGAACGGGCCCTGCGCCGCCGACAATTCGGCACTCGTCCGGTTCGCCGCCCCGTGCAGCAGCGCCGTGATCGAGCCGCACAGCCCGTAGGCCGCGTCCGAGTCGTACGGCAGCCCGCTCATCATGATCAGCGTGCCGAGATTCGAGTAACCCAGCCCGAGCGGCCGGTAGTAGTGGCTGTTCTCCGCGATCCGCTTCGTCGGATAACTCGCGCGATCCACCAGAATCTCCTGCGCAATGAAGAAGATCCGGCAGGCCGCTGTGAACCGCGCCACATCAAACGTCCCGTCGACCTGGCGGAATTTCAGCAGGTTGATGCTGGCCAGATTGCACGCCGTATCGTCCAGGAACATGTATTCCGAACAGGGGTTGCTGGCGTTGATGCGCCCCGAATTCGGGCAGGTGTGCCAGCGATTGATCGTCGTGTCGTATTGCACCCCCGGATCGCCGCAGTGCCATGCACATTCGGCCATCCGCCGCAACAGATCCCGGGCCTCGTAGGTCGGCCCCTGACGCCGTTCGTCAGTGACCCAACGCGTGCTCCAGGAGCCGCCTTGCTGCACCGTCTCCATGAACTCGTCCGTCACCCGCACCGACAGGTTGGCGTTCTGGAACAGAATCGAACTGTAAGCCTCGCCGTTGAAGTTCGCCTCGTACCCCCCCTTCTCGATGAGCACGTGCGCCTTCTTCTCCTCCTTCCACTTGCACTCGATGAACTCCAGAATGTCCGGGTGCCAGACTTTGAGCGACTGCATCTTGGCAGCCCGCCGCGTCTTGCCCCCCGACTTGACCACCGCCGCAATCTGGTCGTACACGCGCATGAACGATAGCGGACCCGAGGGCTTGCCCCCGCCCGACAGCTTCTCGCGATGCGAACGAATCGTCGAGAGATCGGTGCCCGTCCCCGATCCGAACTTGAAGAGCATCGCCTCGCTGGTGGCCAACGACATGATCTCCTCCATGTTGTCGCCCACGCTCTGGATGAAACAGGCCGAGGCCTGCGGATACTCGTACGGATTGTCCGTGTGCGTGGCCTGACACGACTGCGGATCCCACCGCCAGTTGCAGCGGTCGCCGGTGATGCCGTACTGGTGATGCAGACCGACGTTGAACCAGACCGGCGAATTGAACGAGCCGTGTTGATGCAGACACAACCAGGACAGCTCGCGGTAGAACCGTTCGCCGTCGTCCACGCTGGCAAAGTAGCCGGCCGACGTCCCCCAGTCGGCTATCGTGCGGACCACACGATGCACCAGCTGCCGCACACTCCGCTCCCGCTGCGGCGTCCCCACTTCGCCGTAAAAATACTTGCTCACGACGACGTTCGTCGCCAACAGGCTCCAGTCCTGCGGCACCTCACA
>DAISIS010000765.1:0-2037 GCA_036821925.1 Pirellulaceae bacterium | reverse complement strand
GGCATAGTAGAGATCGTACTGCGGGACGCCGGCGGCGTCCGCCCCTACGCGCTGGTAGGCCATCGCATCCACCGCGTCCGACGTCAACTGCTGCGGGTTCGGCGGGTTCGTGTTGGGGTTATAGTCCGGAATCGAATCGTTGCCCACCGTCGACTGAGCCGCATTCGACCAGTCGATGGAAACGAGCCGGCCGGCCGTGTTCTGGCCACCCGGCAGCGCCTCGACGCCGTACATCCGCCCATCTGAACGCAGGGCGATATCCAGCACGCCGCCACCGCCGCTGCCGCCGAGGTTCCCGACGTACGTCTGCGAGGTGCCGGTGAACGGATTGACGATCGACAGGCCGCTGCCGCGGGACACGTACAGGACCACGTCCCCGAGTGTGAACGGCAGGACATTTGTCTGCAGATCCACAGTCGTTTCCATGTCGAACAACGTCTGGATCGGCGTCACGAGCGACGCGTTGCCCGGCACCCCCGTCACGTGACCGCTGAAGCCGATGTGATCTTCCGCAATCCGGGTGATGGAGTTGATCGGCTCGAGCCGCACCAGCGTATTGCTGGAGCTGGAGGTGAACGTCGCATTGAGCGCCGACGGCAGTTGGGCGTCTGACGAGACCGCCACATAGTACTGAGCAGTGCCGCCCGCCGGCACCACACCGGCCGGCATCTGGACCGAGCCGATGAAGGCATCCAGGGTCCCGAAGCTGCCGCGCGTCAAGTCGTCCGTATCGGCGCCCTGCCCGGTACCCGGCTGATCGTCTTCGATATTCGAGTCGCGACTGACCAGGACCAGGTTTCCATTGGCGTCAAAGACGCAGATGGTCGTGTCGGGCCGCGACAGGCCATCGGCATAGTCAATGTCAAAGATGGTTGACCAGGTCTTGCCGCCTCCGTTGACACCCGCAATCGCCTGGATCAGGTCGTAGTCCAGCGTGAAGGTGTACCAGTCGACGTCGGTGGCGGCCGACAGGTTGCCGGCCACACTGATGACGTTGCGGTCGGTGGCCAGCAGGTTGCCCAGCGCCTGGGCGTTGCTCAGCACATCGTTGGCCGCAGTCGATTCCGCCGATTCGCCCATCAGGGGCGAATGACCGGGCATTCCGAGCACTTCGATGCCATTGGTCGCGTACAAGATCTCGGCGTTGCGGATGATCGAGCCGGGCACTTCGTCGATCTGCTGGAGCCGCAGTTGCAGCCGGTACTCGCCGCTGCTCTGACCACCTTCCAGATCCGATTCCTGATCGACCGGCGGCTGGCTGCGGACCCGAATGTAATAGTACTCCGACTGCGCCGCCCCGCCGGGAATGACCACGCGCATCCCCGGATCCGCCGTGTCCATGGAATAGAAGTCGCGCCCCTGCCACGTGTACTTGACCAGCGGATTGGCCAGGCCGCTGAGCGTTTCATTGTCGTAGGAGCTGGCCAGCACCGTGCCGTCGGCCCGGAACAGCTCGACGATGGCGTCGAGCGAGGGGCCGGTCAGATCGAGGTCGATCCACACTTCCGTGCCGCCCGGTGCGGTGAAGCCGTAGACGTCGAGATCGGTCGGATCGTCTGCCGCGATGAAGCCGTGGACCTGGAAGCCCAGGCGGCGGTCGGCATCGCCACTCTTGAGGTTGGGGGCGAGCACGCCCAGAATCTGCGCGGTGGCGGACGTCGCATTCACGTCCTGGCCGCCGGTCAGCAGCGGTTCGCTCTCGCGCACCAACTCGACGTTCCGGTCGTTGCTGTACTGGCCGAGCCGGATGCTGCGCCAGTCGCCAGGAGTTCCTTCGCTCGGTCCATCGTTGTTCGTGTCGGTCAAGGGCAGGCCGTTGAAGCCGACTCCCGCGCCGACGCTGTCGTCCTTCAACGACGTGAAGATCACCGGATAGTGGGATGTCCCGAGCACGTAGAGGCTGCCCCCCACGCGGTCGTCGATATCCAGCGGCTGGCCGTTGGCCGTGAATCCGGCCGTCGGGGAGCCCAGCTTCACCACCAGACTCTCGCGCTCGCCGCTCTGCAACCGCAGGCCGCTGAGCGTGTGGTAGTTCAG
>DAISIS010000764.1:0-2040 GCA_036821925.1 Pirellulaceae bacterium | reverse complement strand
GTCGGCGCGCGGCACAACAACCTGCGGGATGTGACGGTGCGGTTTCCGCTGGGCACCCTGACCGTGGTGAGCGGACCGAGCGGCAGCGGCAAGAGTTCGCTGATCGAGGACGTGCTGTACCAGACGCTGGCGCGCCGGCTGCACCGCGCCAGCGTGATGCCCGGGGCGCATGACGCGGTGCGCGGCATCGAATTCATCAACAAGGTGATCCGGGTCGATCAGCAGCCGTTGGGCAACGCCCCAACGTCGAATCCAGCCACGTTCACCGGCGTGTTCGAACTGATCCGGCTGCTGTTTGCCCAGCTGCCGGAAGCCAAAGTCCGCGGCTATTCCGCCCGCCGGTTCAGCTTCAATGTGCCGGGGGGGCGGTGCGATCGCTGCGAAGGCAACGGCCAGCTGTGTATCGAGATGCACTTCCTGCCCGACGTGTGGGTGGAGTGCGACACGTGCCGCGGCAAACGGTACAACCCCGAGACCCTGGCGGTCACCTATCACGGTCGCTCCATCAGCGATGTATTGGACATGACCTGCGGCGAGGCCGTGGAGCTCTTCGGCAACATTCCCAAGATCCGCCGGATCCTGCAGACGCTGTGCGACGTCGGACTGGACTACCTGACGCTCGGCCAGCCTGCCCCGACGTTGTCGGGTGGCGAAGCGCAGCGCGTCAAACTGGCGGCCGAACTCGCGCGGCCCGACACCGGCCGGACGCTGTACCTGCTCGACGAGCCGACGACCGGCCTGCACTTCGATGATCTCGCCCGGCTGCTCGACGTCCTCCACCGCCTGGTCGATCTGGGCAACACCGTGGTCTTGATCGAACACAACCTGGATGTCATTAAATCGGCCGACTGGGTGATCGACATGGGCCCGGAAGCCGGCGACGAAGGAGGGCGCGTCGTGACGTGCGGCACGCCGGAAGACCTGGTCGCGTATGCGGCCGCGCGCGCGGCGCGGCAGGCGGCGGGTGACCAGGAGCTCCCTTTGCGCTCGTATACGAGCGAGGCGCTGGGACCGGTGCTCGAGGCGAGCCCCTACGTCCCGCGCACGCCGTTCGACCCGGCAGCCGCGCTGGAAGAGCGTCCCGGCGATCGCGACATCACGGAGATCGGACGCGATGCGCAGATGCCCTGGGAAGCCGACGGCCGGCGCTGGCACACCCAGGACCGGGTGGGGCGCAAGGGCGAACCCTGCCGCTGGGACGGCCGGATCCTGGCCGCCGTGATCGACCGCATCCAGCAGCTGGGTGCGTTCAGCGCCACAGATTGGAACAGTCGCAGCGTCGTCGAGATCGCCGCGGAAAAGAAGTCGGTGGGATGGTTCTTCCATGCCATCACCGGCGAAGCGTGGCTGCTGAAGATGAAGTTCCGGGTAGCCCGCAATACCTTCGAACGTCAGCACCTGCTCCAGCGGCTGCCGCTCAAGACCCTCAACCAGCTGGAAGGAGTCCCGCTGTATGGCAATGAGCCGCGTGTCAAGTGCCGGTCTCTGCGGGGGCCCTGGCAGGAGATCCAGATCACCGCACACTCCTGGGCGGAGATCGATACCCCGGAGTTCTGGTCGTTCGTGGACGAAGCCGTGGCCGGCTTCCAGAAATTCACACAGCTGACAGAACTCAAACTCGAAGACCATATGCCCTGGAAGAAGCTGGGCCAACGCTGGCACTTCCTGCGCAAAGGATTCTCACCCGGCAAGCGGATCCTGTGGGAGGTCGAAGTCTGGGAAGAACTCTACGAGCTGCTGCAGCAGTGTGCACCCGACGGACAGTTCCTGTGGAACAACCAGGTGCTCGTGCATCTGGTGCTCAAGTCGCAGCGTGAACCGTGGATCACGATCTGTACGAAGCGCAGTGAATCGCTCGACATGATTCTGTACGGACCCAAGGGAGCCGTGACGCTCGGACGCATCGCCGAGATCGCCCGCGAGCGCGAGCTGGACGCCACGGCCCCCGACCGCGACCTGGTCCGCCTCCGCTTCCGCACCCTGGAAGATCTGCACAGAGGAGATCTGGTGCAGTTCCTGGAAGAGCACAAGAGTTGCAGG
>DAISIS010000763.1:0-2041 GCA_036821925.1 Pirellulaceae bacterium | reverse complement strand
TGGGGCAAACTGCCGTTTGACCGCAGCGGCGCCGACCTGACGGCCCACGCGATGCGCGCGCTGCATGCCTGGCGGGAACTCCAGCCGCGCGCGATTGAGCGGGCGGTGCGGCGCGGCTGGTCGTACCTGCAGCGACACCAGCGCCCGGACGGCAGTTGGGTGCCGCTGTGGTTCGGCAACCAGGACGAACCGCAGGAGGAGAATCCGGTCTACGGGACAGCGCGAGTGCTGCTGGCGTGTCACGAACTGGGAGCCGACGCGGCGCAAGAGGCCGAGCGGGGCTATCGCTGGCTGGCTGCGGTGCAGCGTGGGGACGGCAGCTGGGGTGGCGGGCCGGCGGACCGGGCGGCCGGCAGCGTTGAGGAAACGGCGTTGGCCGTCGAGGCGCTTGTAGCGCGCCGCCCGGATGCGGCTCTGCACCCCCCCCTCGAGCAAGGACTTCAGTGGCTCACCGACGCTGTCCTGGCCGATCGGCATCGAGAAAGTTCCCCGCTTGGTTTCTACTTCGCCAAGCTGTGGTATTATGAACAGCTCTATCCACTGGTATTCGCCGTCGCGGCATTGGGGCGAGCTGTCCACGGCATGGGCACGACCGTGTACCACTGATCACGCACTGCACAGTAAACGCCTTGGCAACGCCATCTCAAAGGACACCAGCTTGGCTCGTGCACCCGTGACGCCCACCACCTCGTCCGAGAGCGCGGCCGCCGCCACGGCAGGGCGCGGGCCCGCCCGGCGCCAGACCGAGCATCTCAAGTGCGTGCCCGAACCGCGTGCGGTGCGGGAGCGGATACGGCAGCGGTGTGACGAGGTGGGTCCGCGGCTCGACAAGTCCCATCCGCTGTCGAAGGACGCGATGGAGTCGATCGCCCGGGCGATCCTGGACGACCTGCAGCTGCCCGAAGGCTTCGTCGGCTGGACGATGGTGATGCTGGCCTCCGCATTCTGGCGCGACCAGGTCGCCGCCATCCCTCCGGCGCGGCGTCTGTGTCTGTTGCCCCACTGTCTGAAGCACAGCGAGCAGTGCACCGCCCCGTACGACGAGTTCGGGCTCGCGTGCCGCAACTGTGGCGCGTGCCGGATCGGCGACTTCCGCGCACTCGCCCAGCAACACGGATATCGGGTGCTGGTGGCGGAAGGTGCCCCGGTCGTCATGAACATCATCCTCAGCGGCAGCGTTGATGCGATCGTGGGGGTGGCCTGCCTGAATGTGCTGGAGAAAGCGATCGACAAGGTGCTGCTGGCCGGCATCCCGTGCATTGCCATGCCGCTGCTGTCGGACGACTGCCAGACCACGCGTCTGGATGAAGACTGGGTGCGGGAGATGATCCTGCTGCGGCACACGGCTGAAACCGGCACCACGCGTACGTACGTGCATCTCATGCGGGCGGCAGCGCGGATGTTCGAACACGCGGCGCTGGACCGGTATGCACCGCGTTTGCGGGGCGGACCGCGCTTGTCGGAACTGAACGGACAAGGCCTCGCCGCCCTGGAACCGATCGCCGCGACCGAAGCGATCGCCTACGACTTCCTCGCCCGGGGCGGAAAGTACGCACGCCCGTTCATCACCCTGGCGGTCTACGACGCCATGACCGGCGGACACGGGACCGGTGCAGGGGGCGCTCAACACGTGGCGCAGCTGCCCGACGCCATCTTCCGCGCGGCGATGTCCATCGAGACGTTCCACAAGGCCTCGCTGGTCCACGACGACATCGAAGACGACGATGCGTTCCGCTATGGCGTCCCGACGCTGCATCGCCGCTATGGCACGGCCACCGCCATCAACGTCGGCGACTATCTGATCGGTATGGGATACCGACTGGTGAGTCGTGAGTCCAGGACGCTCGGGCCCGAGGTGGTCAGCGATATCGTGGACAGTCTGGCCGACGCCCACACCAAGCTCACGGAAGGACAAGGGGCCGAGCTGTCGTGGCGTGACTCGCGTGACAGGCCGCTCCAGCCCATCGATGCGCTCAAGATCTACGCACTCAAGACGGCCCCAGCGTTCGAAGCGGCGATCCTGACCGGCATCCGGCTCGCG
>DAISIS010000762.1:0-2041 GCA_036821925.1 Pirellulaceae bacterium | reverse complement strand
AGCGACGGCGGCACCACGCAGGTGGCCTTCACGCTGCCGCCGTGCGGCAGCCTGCTGTTGTTCCTGGGCGCCACCTCTGCCGGATCGGGCGCGATGCCCGCGGAGGCGACGAAGACGACGATCGCGGCCAGCGGGCCGCTCGACATCCGGCGACTGGAGCCCAATGTGCTGAAACTCGACTTCGTCGACATCACGGCCCGGGGCGAGTCGCGCCAGAACGTCTACTTCTACCGCGCCAATCAACTGGCGTGGGAGCAGAACGGCCTCCCGCGAAATCCCTGGGACAGCGCAGTGCAGTACCAGGACGAACTCATTTCCAAGACGTTCGCCCCGGACAGCGGCTTCGAGGCGACGTACCGGTTCACGATCGACGGCGCCGTGCCGCAGCCGCTGCACGTGGTGATCGAACGGCCCGATCTGTATGCGATCCAGTGCAATGGTGTGCCGGTGGCCGCGGTGCCGGGCGCCTGGTGGCTCGACAAAGCGTTTGGCAAGATCGACATCACCGCGGCAGCCCGGTCCGGCGAGAATGTGGTGACGCTCAAGGCCCAACCCTTCACGATGTTCCACGAACTCGCCGCCGCCTATGTGCTGGGCGACTTCTCCCTCCGTCCTACCGCGGCCGGTTTCGTGATCGCGCCACCGCAGACGCCATCGATCGCGGTGGGGCTGGCGCACGCCACGGATATCGAGGGCGTGGCCTGGATGACTGCGGGGATCGGTTTTCAGCGGGATCCGCAGGCCCCGGAGGGCAACGATGGAACGCCGGTGATCGCCTTCGACCTAGGGCGGCCAATCGACCTGACCACCATTGAAGTGTGGAACTACAACGAAGCCGGGTTGCCGCGACGCGGCGTGAAGACGTTGGAGGTGCGCGGGTCCGCCACCCTCGACGGCGCCGACGCCTGGTCCGTTCCGCTCGGGACGTTCGAACTCGCCTGTGCCCCCGGTGGGCCCGCCGGGGCCACGACCGGGTTCTCCGAAAAGCTGGCCGTGGCAGGGAAACAGATCCGCTATGTGCAGTTCGTCATCCTGGCCAACCACAACGGCGTCCAATATCCGACCACGGCGGCCAGCCCGGACAACGCCTTCGTCGGACTGGGCGAAGTCCGCTTCCATGCCGCCGCACAGGACGGAACGTCGAGCGCGGTTCAGGGGGTGCAGATCCAGTCGGTCTCCAGCGAACTGGTGGTGGCCAACGGCTTCGACCGGCGTGCGGTGCACCTGATCGATGGCAGCGGCCTCGGAGAAGCCGCTGCCGGATGGAATCAGCAGGGCATGCCGTTCTACGCCGCAGGCGTGGCCTATCGGCAGTCGTTCCAGATCCCGCAGCGCACAGGACGCTACCGAGTGTGCGTACCGCACTGGTACGGCAGCGTCGCCAAGGTGTTCGTGAACGAGAAACAGTGCGGCTACCTTGTGTCTCAACCGTGGGAGGTGGACGTGACCGACGCGGTCGAACACGGCCTGAACGTGGTCGAAGTGGTCGTCATCGGCACCCTCAAGAACACACTCGGCCCACACCACGCCGGCGCCGGCGTCGGGTCAGCCTGGCCCGGCATGTTCCAGCAAGGACCGGAACAAGGTCCGCCGCCAGGCAACGCCTATCACACGCTTGGCTACGGGTTGTTCGCGCCGTTCGAATTGAAGCAGTAGACGCTCGGCGCCGACCCAGGTATCTAGCGCTCGGCTGCGGCGAGGAACGCTCGTGTCGTCTCGTGCTGCGGCCGCACGAGCACCTGCTCGGGCGGTCCGGATTCGGCGAGGCGACCGGCGTGCATGACGTGCACGGTGTGGGCGACCCGGCGGGCGAACTCCAGGGCGTGCGTTACGACGACCATCGTCTGGCCGCTGCGCGCCAAGTCTGTGATGACGCTGATCACTTCGCCGGTCATGCACGGATCGAGCGCGCTGGTGGGTTCGTCGAACAGAATGATCGCGGGTTTCATGGCCAGAGCACGGGCGATGGCCACTCGCTGCTGCTGGCCCCCCGACAGCGTGCCGGGGCACGCGTGCATTTTGTCAGCCAGTCCCACGCGGC
>DAISIS010000761.1:0-2045 GCA_036821925.1 Pirellulaceae bacterium | reverse complement strand
GCCTGATCGCGGGAGGGGGCATGGGCCTGGTCTACGCGGCCTACCAGGCCGAGCCGGTGCGGCGCACCGTGGCCGTGAAGATCATCAAGCCCGGGATGGACTCGCAGGATGTGATCGCCCGCTTTGAACTGGAACGGCAGACCCTGGGGCTGATGGATCACCCGAATATCGCCAGCGTTCTCGATGCGGGAACTACCCGGTGGGGGCAACCCTACTTCGTGATGGAACTGGTGCGCGGAACCCCGATCACCACGCACTGCGACGAACACCGGCTGAGCATTCGGGAGCGGTTGAACCTGTTCATGCAGGTCTGCCACGCGGTGCAGCACGCGCACCAGAAAGGGATTATTCACCGCGACATCAAGCCGTCGAACGTGCTGGTCGCGGTGGTGGACGGCGTGCCGATCCCGAAGATCATCGACTTCGGTGTCGCCAAGGCGCTCGATCAGCCGCTGACCGAGCAAACGCTGCACGCACGGTTCTCCCAGATGGTCGGGACGCCGCTGTACATGAGTCCGGAGCAATCGTCGCTGGAGGTGCTGGACGTCGACACGCGCAGCGACGTGTACTCGCTGGGAGTGCTGCTCTACGAGTTGTTGACCGGGACGCCCCCGTGCGATGCGGATCGGCTGGACAAGGCGACCTACGCCGAATTTCGACGCATCAAGCACGACGAAGAGCCGCCGCCGCCCAGTGTGCGTCTGGCGTCGCTGACGCAGCGGCGGTTGGAGGGGATCGCGCGCCAGCGCGGCCTGCAGCCGGCCCGGCTCGCACACCATCTGCGTGGCGATCTCGACTGGATTGTCATGAAAGCGCTGGACAAGGATCGTGGCCAGCGGTATCAGACGGCCCGCGGACTGGCGGCCGACGTGCAGCGCTACCTGGCCAACCAGCCGCTGGAAGCCCGTCCGCCGACCACCGTGTATCTGACACGCAAGTTCGTGAGCCGCCACCGCGGACTGATTGTCGCCGTGTCACTCGTCTCGCTGACGCTCATCGCCGGCACGGCCGTGAGTCTGTGGCAGGCGATCCGGGCGACGAAGGCGGAACGACTGGCACGGCAGCGCCTGGTGATCGCCCACAACGCACTGAAGGCCGCCGACATTGCTCACCAGCAATCGCTGCGGAATCGAGCCCAAGCGTTCTCGGCCAACGGTTCGTTCCTGATGGCCCTCAAGAAGTACGACCTGGCGCTGCAGCAGTTTGAGGCTGCCCAACGCGTGGATCCCGATTCCCCCTACCTGAACAATAACTTCGCGTGGTTCCTGGCCAATTGTCCGGATCCCCGGTTCGCCGATCCGATCCGCGCAGTGGAACTGGCGGGGCAGGCGGTCAGCGCAGTGCCCGACGAAGGCACGTTCCTCAACACGCTGGGCGTCGCCCATTACCGGGCCGGCAACTGGCAGGCCGCCATCACCGCGCTCGAGGAGTCGTCGCGTTATATCGGCGAGGCGGGGGTCGGCTTCAACGCCCCGTTCCTGGCCATGTCGTATTGGCGGGTCGGGCGGCATGAAGACGCACGTCGCGAGTACGAGGCGGCCGCACGCTGGCTGCACGCCAACGACGTGGGTGACGAGGAACTGCGGCGCTTCTGCCAGGAAGCGGCCACGCTGCTGGGCCAGCCCACGCAACTCGAAGCCCCCCCGTAACTCCCCTCCTCTCTCTTCTCTCCTCTCTCCTTTCCCCTCTCTCCTCTCTCGCTCCCTCTCCACTTGCTGGTTCCCGGCGAGTCTACGAGAATCGTCAGTCTGGTGTACGCGATTCTGCGCGGCTGGCAGGCGTACTGGCGGGTGGCCGAATCGCGTGATGTGATCTGGCGGGCAATGACGAGGAGTCTGTGATGAAGTACGCGGCGGTGTGTCTGGTGACGCTGTTTCTGGCTGCCTTCTTTGTGGGATGCGCTGACACGGCGCGGGATGTACAGCCGCCCGCGGCATCGGCCGAGCGTGGTGGAGCGGGGGCAGCGCAAGCGGAGCCGAAGCAGCCGGCGGCGCAGTCCGACGCGCAGTCCGACGCGCAGTCCGACGCGCCGGCCGACGCGCCGG
>DAISIS010000760.1:0-2052 GCA_036821925.1 Pirellulaceae bacterium | reverse complement strand
AGCAATATCGGCGAAGTACTGCCACAACTTCAGATAGGTCAGATTGTGACCGGCCAGCACGAAAGCGCGGCCTGGCGGGGCCGTCGCCAGCGCCGTGATAATCGCCTGGGCCACGTCCCGCACGTCGCAGACCGTCACGCCACCGCCCGGGGCAAACGGCGTGAAACGCCTAGCCACCTCCAGGAACATGCGTCCAGACGACGGTTTCCAGTCCCAGGGCCCAAACATCAGGCCGGGATATACAATGCAGGCGTCCAGCCCGTACTCAATCTGCTGCCGCACACTCTGGTCGGCCGCCTGCTTGCTCACCACATACGGGCACGCCACATTCGGGCCGGCCACCCACTCCTCGTCGGCCAGCCGGTCGCGCAGCCCGACCCCCAGTGCGTTAATCGTCGAGACGTAGACCATCCGCACGCCGGCCTGCCGGGCCGCCTCCGCCACGTGCTGGGTCCCCAGGTGGTTGACCGACCGGTGCAGCTCTGCGTTGTGCCAGCCGAGTAGCAGGCAACCAGCCGCATGCACCACCCCACAGACCCCCTGCATCGCCCGCTGGAGCGAGCCGGCGTCGGTGACATCCCCGGCGGCGATTTCCACCTCCAACCCCTCGATCGGACGAGTATCCCGCGGGTTGCGCATCAGCACGCGCACCGGCACGCCCTGAGCGACCAGCAACCGTGTGACGTTGTTCCCCACCAGCCCCGTGGCGCCGGTGACCAACACGCGTTGGTCGCGACTCCACGCCCCAATATTGCCTGCCATGTCGCTCCTGCCTTTGCCGCCCAGACGCTGGCCGC
Organism: Pirellulaceae bacterium; assembly: GCA_036821925.1. Taxonomy (GTDB): domain Bacteria; phylum Planctomycetota; class Planctomycetia; order Pirellulales; family Pirellulaceae; genus JAAYDI01. Next base: position 1,255 of record DAISIS010000760.1, on the reverse strand, counting down.
CCGCCGCCCACCAGCCGTCGCGGCGCCAAGAGACAAATCGCTGGCACGCCCGCCAGCCTGCCGTTGACGATCGAGGAACTCTCACCATAGAGTAGTCTCTTTCACACGGTGAGGGAATCTGTTCATGCCCAACCTCCTGATCAAGCCCGTTGAATCGCGTCGCGAGCAGAAGCAGTTCGTGCAGCTGGCCTGGGATCTGTACCGTGGCGACGAAAACTGGATTCCGCCGCTGCGTCAGAACCTCAAAGAACTGGTAGGTTTTCGCCCCCACCCGTTTCACGACGTGGCTGACGTCCGCACCTGGATCGCCCTGCGCGACGGACAGGTGTGCGGGCGGATCGCCGGGATCATCAATCACGTGCACAACGAGAAGTACCACGAGAAACGTGGTTTCTTCGGCTTCTTCGAGTCGGTGGACGATCCGCAGGTGGCCCATGGGCTGTTCGACGCCGTGCGGCAGTGGTTCGCGGAGCAGGGGATCCATCAGATCCGCGGGCCCGTCAATCCGTCGCTCAACTACGAGGTCGGACTGCTGATCGCAGGTTTCGATTCCCCCCCCACGTTCATGATGACCTACAATCCGCCGTACTACGCGCGGCTGATCGAGAGCTACGGGTTCGGCAAGGCACAGGACCTGGCCGCGTTCTGGGGCCACGTGAAGATGCTCTCGACGCTGGACCAGAAGCTGGAGTTCGTCGTGCGCGAGGCCACGCGGCGGTTCGACATCCGCCTCCGCACGCTGAACCGCAAGCGGTTCAAGGAAGATATCGAGACGTTCCTGCACATCTACAACGCCTCACTCGAAGGCACCTGGGGCTTCACGCCGCTGTCAGATCGTGAGATGCAACACATGAGCGGCGCGCTGCGGCACCTGATCGTGCCCGAGTTGACCACGGCGGCCGAAGTCGACGGCCGCGTGGTGGCCGCCGTGTTCGGACTGCTGGACTATAACCCGCGCATCAAGCTCATCGACGGCCGGCTCTTCCCCTTCGGCCTCATCCGCCTGCTGACCCGGCGGAAACAGATCAAGCAATGCATCGGTGTAGTCATAGACGGCGTCCGCCAGATACCTGGTGTGGATATTGAGGGTCTTGATCTGTCTCGTCACCGCCTCGATCACATGAGGGTGGCAATGCCCGACGTGGGGCACGTTATTGTAAGCGTCAAGGTAGGCATTGCCCTGGGGATCGTACAACCAGACGCCGGACGCCCGGACAACATGCACGGGGTTTGAGTAAAAGAGCAGTGAGCCTGG